>JBKKAU010000337.1:0-4406 GCA_046714475.1 Thermoanaerobaculia bacterium | reverse complement strand
CCCCCGCCGGGGCTACATAATAACGCCGGGGGCCCACCCCCATGTAATGGCCCAAAAAATATTCAACCCCCCCATGGGGCGACACTCACGCCGGTCAGGCGGAGTCGGTGTCGCCCCGTCGGGGCTCGAATTTTCGAGCGCCTACCTGGGGCTTGCGCCCCAGGCTTTATTCTGTCGCCCCTTCGGGGCTTTGCGCCGCGCCTGCCGGTAAAAGATACATGGGCCTACGCCGGCGGCGGCGGAGTCGGCGACGCCTCGGCCGCCACGGGCGGTTCCGTCACCGGCTCGGGCCCCGGTTCCGGTTCGGGCAGCGGCTCGGCCTGCGGTTCCCGGCCGGTCGGGATGTCCTGCGGGGACGGCATGGAGGCTCCGGGCTGCGCCCGGGCCGGCCGGATCAGGATCGCCCCGTCCTCCGGCTCCCCGGCGTCCGCTTCCTCCTCTTCGAAGCCGCCTTCCGGGACGGGCTCGTAGCGGAGCGGCTCGATGCGGACCGGCCGCGGCGAGCGGCGCTCCAGGGTCCCCGGAGCGAGGTCGGCGGGGTCCTCCGTGTACGGGTCCGCCGGATACTGGTCACCCTGCGGGTAGTTGGTGATCTCCAGGCGCTCCCCGTTCTCGGTCAGGTACGGATCGAGCCGGTAGGGGTCGAGCGGCTCGCCGGTCACCGGGTCGAACCCCGGGTTGCCCACCGTGGAGGCGGCCCAGGTCTGGGAGTAGCCGGGGTGGTGACGGCGGCAGGGCTCGGCAGGCACGTGCCAGTCGGGGAAGACGTCGGTCACCGCGTACGGGCAGTACTCGGTCGCCACCTGCCCCGTGGTCGGATCGATCGTCGCCTGCACGATGCCGGGCGGCCGCGGGAAGTCCCGGTAGCCGCCGGGCGGCCCCACCGCGGCGGTGAAGTGGGTCCAGATCGGCAAGGCGGCGCTGGCCCCGGACAGCCGCGTGCGGCGGTTGTCGTCGTAGCCCACCCAGACCACGGTCACCCGGTCGGGGGAGTAGCCGGCGAACCAGTTGTCGCGGCGGTCGTTGGTGGTGCCGGTCTTGCCGGCGAGCGGACCGTAGACCTGCGCGCGCACCCCGGCGGCGGTGCCGCGCTCCAGCACGCCCTGGAGGAGCGAGGTCACCAGATAGGCGGCCTGCGCCGGCAGCACCCGTTGCGGCGTCTCCATCTCCTCGCCCTCCACCTCCTCGCCGCGGCGGTCGAGCAGCTTGACGATGCCGTGGACCCGCGGCCTCAACCCGCCGCTCGCCAGGGTGCCGTAGACCTCCGCCATCTCGCGCGGGGTGACCTCGAAGGCGCCCAGCGACAACGCCGGCACCGGCTCCATCTCGCCCTGGATCCCCATGTCGTGCGACAGGTCGACCAGCCGCGACATGCCCACCTGCAGCGCCAGCCGCACCGTGGGGATGTTGAGGCTCCGCTCCAGCGCCGTGCGCGCCGTGACCGATCCCTGGAAGCCGCGGTTGTAGTTCTGCGGCCGCCAGGGCTTGTCGTCGACCTTGACGGTGATCGGCGAGTCGCGGAGCGTCGTCGCCGGCGTTGCCAGCCCTTCGGCGAAGGCCGCGGCGTAGACCACCGGCTTGAAGGCGCTGCCGGCCTGCCGCCGCGCCTGGAGCACGCGGTCGAACTGGCTGACCCCGTAGTCGCGTCCGCCGACGTAGGCGAGGATCGCGCCGCTCCGCGGATCGATCGAGATCAGCGCCCCCTGCAGCGGCTCCTTCTTGCTCTTGTCCTTTTTCCAGCCGTCGATGCCGGTCAACCCGCGGTCGACCGCCTTCTCGGCCTCGCGCTGGTCGCGCCAGCTGACGTTCGAGAACAGCATGTAGCCTTCGCCGCCCAGGGCGTCGACCTCGAAGCGCTCTTCGGCTTCGGCCTTGACGAAGTCGGCGAAGTACGGGGCGAGCGGCCGGGTCACCACCTTGTGGAGCGACGCCCGGACGGGGGAGGCGATGGCGAGGCGGGCGCGTTCCGGCGGGATCCAGCCGAGCTCGGCCATGCGCTGGAGCACCCAGTCGCGGCGCTCCTTCGCCTTGTCCGGGTCCTCGACGGGCGAGTAGTTGGCCGGCGCCTGGATCATGCCGGCGAGCGTCGCCGCCTCCTCCAGGGTGAGGTCGGACGCATCCTTGCCGAAGTAGGCATAGGCGGCGGCGCCCAGACCGATCAGGTTGACCGAGCCGCCGGAGCCCCAGTAGATCTCGTTGAGATAGGCCTCCAGGATGTCCCGCTTGCCGTGGCGCACCTCGACCAGCATGGCGAGGACCGCCTCCCTGGCCTTGCGCGACAGCGTCCGCTCGCTGGAGAGGTAGACGTTCTTGACCAGCTGCTGGGTGATGGTGCTGCCGCCCTGCTGCAACTCGCCGCCGCGCAGGTTGACCCACAAGGCGCGGGCCAGCCCGGTCGGCGAGACCCCGGGATGGGTGAAGAAGCCGTCGTCCTCGGCCGCCAGCACCGCCCGCCAGACCTCTTCCGGCAGGGCGTCCAGCGTCACCGGCCGGCGCTCCTCGACCTCGGGGCCGTAGTAGGAGGCCAGCAGCGGCGGCGGCAGCGAGGCGAGCTCGGCCGGTCCGTCCGCCGTATGGACCGCGGCGACGCGGCGGCCCCGGAAGGCGACGTCGAGCAGGCCGCCCTCCGCGGGGCCGTCGGGAGTCGGGAAGGGGCGCAGGTACACCGACAGGCGGTCTCCGGCGCGCCGGAAGGTCCCCGGCGCCACCGGTCCCGGCTCCGCCGCCTCGCGCGTCTCGCGGTAGCCGAGGCTCCGGAGCTCCGCCGCCACGTCGGCGGCGCCGACCGGCGCGCCGGGCTCGAGCTGCGTGGCGCGGCCATAGAGGCGCGACGGCTGCTTGAACGGGGCTTCGGGGAACTGGACGGAGATCCGCCAGATATAGAGAGAGCCGGCCAGGCCGACCAGGAGCACGACGCCCGCCATCGTCAAGGCGCCGATCACCAGCCGTCGCCGGAGGGGGGGCAGGGCCGCGAGGTAGCTTCGGAAGCTCTGTGCCTTGTTGCTGAGGGCGTTCATGGCCTGATCTCAAGGCAAGCGCCGTGCCACTCGCGCCATCGCCTTCTGGGCACAGGGGTTGCAGCTCTGGTCTGATGCGGGCCGGCGGGAGTGGGATCAACGAACGGTGAACGGTCCGGTCCCGCGGATAGGAGAGGCATCATGAACGACGTAGCTTCCGACGATCTGGCGGCGAGGCGGTGCGAGCCCGGCGAAAAAGGCGGGTCCGCCCTCAAGGGTATAGAGCTGCGCAGGCTCTACGGGCAGCTCGAAGGGTGGACCCTGATCAACGAGCACCATATCGAGAAGGAGTACCGCTTCAACGATTTCCGCGAAGCCCTGGGCTTCGTCAACCGTCTGGGCGAGGTGGCCGAGCGGGAGGGGCACCACCCGGACGTCTTCCTGACCTGGGGCAAGGTGAAGATCACCCTCTGGACCCACTCGGTCGGCGGTCTCTCCGAGAACGACTTCATCCTGGCGGCGAAGGCCGACCGGATCCGCTGATCGGCCCGATCCCGCCCCCCTGAGGGGAGGCTGGGGGCTCTGCCCTACGCCATCGGCATCCGGCAGGTATCGCCGCCGGCCGCCGGCAGGTAGCACTGCCGGACGTAGTCCATCACCATGCGGTCGGCGTTGTAGCGCCAGGCCAGGGTGCGGATGGCGCGCTTGACGCGGGCGATCCAGCCGCGCGGGATGCCCTCGGCGTCGCGCGCGTAATAGAGCGGGATCACCTCGCGCTCCAGCACGTCGAAGAGGGCCAGGGCGTCGCGCTCGTCCTGGACGTCGGCGGTGCCGTGGACCTCGCCGTGGCCGATCGCGAAGCCGTTGGCGCCGTCATAGCCCTCGGCCCACCAGCCGTCCAGGATCGAGATGTTGAGCGCGCCGTTCAGGATGCACTTCTCGCCGCTGGTGCCGCAGGCCTCGAGAGGCCGGCGCGGCGTGTTCAGCCAGGCGTCCACCCCCTGGACGAGCTGCCGGCCGACGTGCATCGAGTAGTTCTCCACGAAGACGATGCGGCCGGCGAAACGCGGGTCCTTCTCAAGGTTGGCGACGCGCTGCGCCAGCGCCTTGCCGCCGGTGTCGCGCGGGTGCGCCTTGCCGGCGTAGAGGATCTGCAGCGGCCGCTCCGCGTCGCCGACCAGCTTCGCCAGGCGGTCGAGGTCCTGGAAGAGGAGGTCGGCCCGCTTGTAGGTGGCGAAGCGGCGGGCAAAGCCCAGGGTGAGCGCCTCGGGGGCGAGCGGGTCCGCCTCCGGAGCCGCCACCCCCAACCGTTCGCGCCGGTCGGCCAGGCGCCGGCGCACGAACGAGAAGAGCCGCGACTTGAGCACCTTGTGGATTTCCCACAGCTCGGCGTGGGGGGGGGGGTGCGCGCACCCCCCCCCCCCCCGCCCCGCGCACGCGTCGCGGCCC
>JBKKAU010000336.1:0-18989 GCA_046714475.1 Thermoanaerobaculia bacterium | reverse complement strand
CCCCCACCCCCTCCGAACCCGCCGCCGCCGAAGCCGCCGCCGCCGATCACCCAGCCGCCGCCGCGCCGGCCCCCGCCGATCGTAGGCATGAAGATGGGCCAGCCGCCGAACCCTCCGGACCCGCGCCGCGGGGGACCGCCGCCGGGGCGGGAGAACAGCGCTTTGAGGATCGGGAACGCCACCAGCCAGGCGATAGCGGCGATCGGACCGGCACCGGGCCAGATGATGCTCGGGAACAGACCATAGAACGGCGTCAGGAAGAGGTAGAGGAACCAGCTCTGGCAGCCATGCGAGAAGATCGCGATCATCGAGAAGGTGCCGACCACCAGGACAAAGAGCAGCAGGACGAGCATCTTGCTCCCCGTTGGTATCTCCTGGGCTCCCAGGGAGGGCTCCGTCGTGGTCACCTCCTCGCCGCGCAGCGACCCCACGATCGCGTCCACCCCGGCCTCGATGCCGCCGCCGAAGTCGCCGTTCTGGAAGCGGGGGCGGACGACGTTATCCATGATGAGCCGGCTCTCCAGATCGGTCAGCTCGGGCTCGAGGCCGTAGCCCACCTCGATCCGCATCTTGCGGTCCTGCTCGGCGATCAGGAAGAGCGCGCCGGTGTCGTTCTCCGCCCCCCCGAGCTTCCAGGTCTCCGCGACGCGTTGCGAGAAGTCTTCGAGCGCCTCCCCTTCCAGGCTCTCGACGGTCAGCACCGCTACCTGGGAACCAGGCTTCTGCTGCTCGAAGGCGACGATCTTCTGCTCGATGCGCTGCTCGACGTCGGGCGGGATCATGTTGGCGTAGTCGTTGATCCGGCCGGTCAGGTACGGTATGTCCAGGGCTCCGGCCACCGCGGGCCAGAGGCAGAGCGCGGCCAGGACGGCGAACCGGACGGCCCTCACTAGGAGTCCCCCCGGCGCAGCTCGTTGGGCAGCTCATCGTGGTCGTCGTGCCGGCGCGCCACGCCGTGGCGTTCCAGGATCTGGCCGCATTCGCGGATCGCCGTCACCAGGGCGGCGCCCGGCCGGCCGGCGCGGATCCCCCCGACGACCCCGTCGACGACGCCGTCCCACTCCGCCTGTGAGACCTTCTGGTGGATGCCGGAGTCGGCCAGCACGATCACCCGGTGCTCGAAGAGGGAGAGGAAGAGCAGGATGCCGGTGCGGTCGCGGGTGTTGAAGACCTCCTGCTCGAGGAAGGCCACGGCGGCGCGCCGCTCCGCCCGCAGCTCCAGCACCTCGTCCCCGGCCATCCAACGCTTGAGCGCGGGGATGAAGGCGGTGAGCAGGTAGCCGGCCGCCGCGCCGGCCGCCGCCGGCAGGACCATCCAGAGCGTGAGGTGGGTGCCCCAGAGCTCGCCGAGGCGGTAGACGCCCAGCGCGAGCAGCGGCGCGAGGATCGCCCCCCAGGCCGCCCCCTTCCAGGCGGCGGTCGCGTACTCGTCGCTCGCTTCGACCACGTAGGGGACGATCTCGCCCGACGTCCGGGCCTCCGCCTCCTGGACGGCGGCCTGGATGGCTTCGAGGTCGGAGTCGCTGAACAGTCGGTGGAGGGGGTCCATGGCCAGGGTGATCCTAGCACCACGGCCTCAGTCGCTGTCGGGCAGGCCGGATCTCTCCTGCTTGCGCTGGCCGCGGCGGCGCTTCGCCTCGATCCGGCGCCGCTTCGCCGCGGCGGGGGTCCGGGTCTTCTTGCGTGGGGCCTCCTCCCTCAGCCCCTCCTGGAGCAGCTCGGCGAAACGGGTCACGGCGGCCTCGCGGTTGTCGCCCTGCGTGCGGTGGCGCTGCGAGGAGACCTGGAGCACGCCGTCGCGCGTGATCCGTGTCGCCAAGCGCTCGCGCAGGCGCTCCCGCTGCGCGTCCGAGAGGCTCGGCGAGCCGGCGACGTCGAAACGGACCGTCACCTTGGTCTCCAGCTTGTTGACGTTCTGCCCGCCGGGGCCGCCGCTCCGGGCTGTCGCGAAGCTCAGCTCCTCCTCGGGGATGTCGAGGTCGTCGGAGATCCTCATGATGGCCTCCATGGTACCCTGGCCCCGGGATGCCGGGACCACCCGGCACGGCCACGACGAGGAGTACAGCCCATGAAGCCTTTGCGTTCCCTGCCGATCCTGGGCGCCGCCGCGGCGCTTCTCCTGACCGCGGCCTGGAGGGTCACCGGAGACGTAGAGCCGGCCTTCGAGCCTCTGACCTTCTCGACCACCCCGGTCCGCACCGACGCGACGGTCCAACTCGTCACCACGGCGCCGGCCCCCGCGACCTATCTGACCCACGCCGGCGACGACCGGCTCTTCGTCACGCTGCGGGACGGCCGGATCGTGATCCTGAGCAACGGGGCCTTCCGCTCCGAGCCGTTCCTGGACCTCCGCGACCTGGTCGGCCAGGGAGGAGAGGGCGGCCTGCTCTCGGTCGCCTTCCATCCACGCTACGCGCAGAACGGCCTCTTCTTCGTCAACTACACGGACGTCGGGGTCGCCAATACCATCATTGCCCGCTACCGGGTCTCGGCAGCCGACCTGAACCGGGCAGACCCGGCGAGCCGGCGGGTGCTGCTGACCATCCCCCAGCCGTTCAACAACCACAACGGCGGGCAGCTCCAGTTCGGCCCCGACGGCTTCCTCTACATCGGCATGGGCGACGGCGGCTCGGCCAATGACCCGCAGTGCCGGGCGCAGCGCGACGACACGCTGCTCGGCAAGATGCTGCGCATCGACATCGACCAGAACACCGACGCCGCGCCCTTCTACGGCATCCCGGCGGACAACCCGTTCCGCGGCCCCGGCGGATTGCCGGACGAGGTCTGGGCGAGCGGGCTGCGCAACCCCTGGCGCTTCTCCTTCGACCGCGGCACCGGCGACCTGTGGACCGCCGACGTCGGCCAAGGCGACATCGAGGAGGTCGACCGCCAGCCGGCGGGCCAGGGCGGGCTCAACTACGGCTGGAAGGTGATGGAGGGCTCGCGCTGCTTCAGCACCGGGGCCTGCCCCGCCTCCACGCCGCCCTGCAACTCCCCCGCCCTGACGCTGCCGGTGCTCGAGTACCAGCACGACAACGGCCGTTGCTCCGTGACCGGCGGCTACGTCTACCGCGGCCCGCGGCTGTCCCAGCTCCGCGGCGACTACGTCTTCGGCGACCTCTGCAGCGGCGAGGTCTGGACGGCAACGGCCGCCGGGGGTGCCGGAGGGGGCTTCACGGTCCGGCGGATCGCCGAGACCCTGCCCCTGCTCACCACGTTCGGTGAGGACCGCAACGGCGAGCTGTACATCGTGCGTCTCAGCGGGCAGATCTACCGGCTCGACGGCCGGACGACGCCGCCCCCCCAGGCGGATACCGTCGGCCTGTTCGACCCGGTTCCCTCCCGCTTCCTCCTCAAGAACCGCAATGTCTCCGGCCCCACCGACCGCACGGTCCGTTTCGGCCGACCGCGCAGCCGCTGGGTCCCGCTCGCCGGCGACTGGAACGGCGACGGCATCACGACGGTCGGGTTCTACGACCCACAGACCGGAATCTTCCGGCTCAAGAACTCGCTGACCGGCGGCAACGCGGACATCGTGTTGTCCCTCGCCCCTGAGGCGCCGCGGGCGGCGGACACCATCCCGGTGGTGGGGGACTGGGACGGCAACGGCCAGGACAGCCTCGGCTTCTACGACCGCGTCACCCATACCTTCCGGCTCAAGAACGCGATCGCCGGACCGGAGGTCCCCTTCGACTTCGACACCACCATCAACATGGGCACGCTGTCGTTGAGCGGGCGCTACCTCCCGGTGCTGGGCGACTGGGACGGCGACGGCGACGACACGCCGGGGCTCTTCCACCCGGACACGGGCAGGTTCCTGTACGTCAACGAGATCCGCCCCGACAGCTTCAGCGTCGACGTCCAGTTCATCCCCACCGGCCGCGCCTGGCTCCCCGTCTCCGGGGACTGGGACGGCGACGGCGACGACGGCCTGGGCCTCTACGATCCGGCGCGCGGGGTGTTCCGGCTGGACGACCATCTCGACGGGATCCCGGACCTCGTTGTCCGCATCCCCAACGGGCGCAACAAGCTGCCGCTCGCCGGGCACTGGTAGGAGCATAGAATGCGCCCAACCTGCTCCGGAGGAATCGCATGAAGCGAACGCTCGCCTCTCTGATGCTGCTCCTGCTCGGCCCCGCCGCTGGTCACGCGGCCGAGCCCTACGACCTCGTCCTGCGCGGCGGGACGATCTACGACGGCGGCGGCGGCAAGCCCTACGTGGGCGACGTGGCGGTCCGCGGCGACCGGGTCGCCGCCGTGGGCAAGCTCGGCGAGGCGAAGGGCAAGGTGGAGGTGGACGCCAAGGGGCTCGCGGTCGCTCCCGGGTTCATCAACATGCTGAGCTGGGCGACCGAATCGCTGATCGTCGACGGCCGCGGCCAGAGCGACATCCGGCAGGGCGTGACGCTGGAGGTCATGGGCGAGGGCTGGTCCATGGGACCGGTCAACGCCGCCATGAAGAAGGAGATGGTCGAGCAGCAGGGGGACGTCAAGTTCGACGTCACCTGGACCACCCTCGGCGAGTACATGGACCACCTGGTCAAGCGCGGCATCGCGCCGAACGTCGCCTCGTTCGTCGGCGCCACCACGGTGCGGGTCCACGAGGTGGGGTACGAGGACCGGCCACCGACGCCGGAGGAGCTGGCGCGGATGCGGCGGCTGGTCGCCCAGGCGATGGAAGAGGGAGCGCTCGGCGTCGGCTCGTCGCTGATCTACGCGCCGGCCTTCTACGCCAAGACCGACGAGCTCGTGGCGCTGTGCGAGGAGGCGGGCAGATACGGCGGCATGTACATCTCGCACATGCGGAGCGAGGGCAACCGCCTGCTCGAGGCCATCGACGAGTTGATCACCATCGCCCGGCGCGCCAACGTCCCGGCCGAGATCTATCACCTGAAGGCGGCGGGGCGGCAGAACTGGGGCAAGCTCGACCAGGCGATCCAGAAGGTCGAGGAGGCGCGGGCTTCGGGTCTGCGCATCACCGCCGACATGTACACCTACACCGCCGGCGCCACCGGCCTCGACGCCGCCATGCCGCCCTGGGTCCAGGAGGGGGGCCTCCAGGCCTGGAAGGAGCGGATGAAGGACCCCGCCACCCGCGAGCGGGTCAAGAAGGAGATGACGGCCCCGACGGACGAGTGGGAGAACTTCTTCGTCGCCGCCGGGCCGGAGAACATCCTGCTCGTCGCCTTCAAGAATGACAAGCTCAAGCCGCTGACCGGCAAGACTCTCGCCGAGGTCGCCAAGATGCGCGGCAAGTCTCCCGAGGAGACCGCCATGGACCTGGTGGTCGAGGACGACAGCCGGGTGGGGACCGTCTACTTCCTGATGTCCGAGGACAACGTCCGGCGGCAGGTCGCGATCCCCTGGGTGAGCTTCGGCTCGGACGCCGAGGCGCTGTCGCCCGAAGGCGTATTCCTCAAGTCGAACCCGCATCCGCGGGCCTACGGCAACTTCTCGCGGCTGCTCGGCAAGTATGTGCGGGACGAGAAGATCATCCCCCTGGAGGAGGCGGTGCGGCGGCTGACCTCCTTGCCCGCCGGGAACCTGAAGATTGAGGACCGCGGCCGGCTGGCGGAGGGCTACTTCGCCGACGTCGTGGTGTTCGATCCGGCCAAGATCCAGGACCACGCCACCTTCAAGGAGCCGCACCAGCTGTCGACGGGGGTGCGCCACGTCTTCGTCAACGGCGCCCAGGTGCTGAAGGACGGCGAGCCCACGGGGGCCACCCCCGGCAGGGTGGTCCGCGGGCCGGGTTGGAAGGGGAAGAAGTAGCCTAGAGCTTGAACAGGGCGTCGAAGGCCGACCGGGCGTCGCTCGGGGCGGGCTTTTCGCTCTCCCGGCCGAACTCCTGCGCCGCCTTCGGGGTGAAGAGCGCGCACTCGTTGCGGTCCCGCTTCTTCGCGACCCGCGCCTGGAGAGAGGCCACCTGCCGGCACTCCCAGCGGATCGAGGTGTCGAAGTGGATGCAGTTCGAGCAGCTGTGGAGCTCGGCGCCGCAGCGGCCACAGGTGGCGTCGGCCGCCAGCTCCTCGAAGAGAGGCCGCTTCTCGCCGCAGCCGGCGCAACGGAAGACCGACTCCGTCGGCGCCCCGAGACCCCGCCCGCGCGGTCCTTCCTTCTTCTCGCGCGGCGGCATGGGGCCGCGCGACCGCTCCCCGCGATCGCCGGTGTCCTGGTAGCCGCGTTGTCTGTACTTCGGTCCGTCGGACATCTCAGGCCTTTCTGTTGGGTCAGCCCATCGAAGCTAATAAGTAGAGTGATCAGAGGCTTACAACGTCTCGTAGAGGGGTAGGATTCCGAATCAGTTTCATGCCTCTTTCGCCAGAGCCAGCACCCGTTGCCGGACAGAAGCAGAGATCCACATCCCGGACTTCTCCAGTTCGGTAACAACTGGCGCGACTCGGTCGACCAGACCCCTGGACTTAGCCTCGAGTAGAACCTTCAAAGTTCCCCAGACTTCGAGACCTGCGGCGTGGGCAATACGACGAGCGAGGCCGTCATCCAACAAGACGGTCCGGCTGGGATCTTCGAGAGCGAACGCGAGTACCGCCAGCTCGCCAGCTCCCAGATCCAAAGCGAGCCACTCGGAAGGGACGGCCCGAGGTTCGACGATCCTCAACCACGAGTATCTCCCAGGATCTGGAACGTCATAGCCCTTGCGTTGTCCTTCCCACAACTCCTGTACGACCGCTTGTGGCGTCATGACACCGTGAAACAACTCGGGGAGCCAGCTCAAGGCTCCAACACGGTAGAGATACAGCAAGGGGGAGGCGTTGGTGACGACCTCAGCCAAGGCCGCTTTCCAGTTCTTTCAGCTCGGCTTCGAAGGGAAACACCTTGTAGCGACCCAGGGACAGGAGAAACTCCACCCGAGGCATACCTGCCAACTCGGCAGCCCGGCCGGAGGAGAGGCGGCCAAGCTCATACAGCTTCACGGCGGCCAGGACACGCAACTCCTGCGCGAAGGAATCGGCATCTGTCTTTTCTGCCAACAGGACCGACTCCGGCACATCAATGACTACTTGCGACATCCTCACCTCCTCGCCCTGATTGTACGTTCAGAACCCCGGCACCGTCAGGCTCTTCCCGTTGTGCTCGGAGCCCAGGGAGAGGAGGAAGGGGATGGCGCGGTCGGCCCATTTCACGGGGCCGGGGTAGCTCTTGGCGGACTTGCCGAAGCAGGCCTCCAGCATCTCGGTATGGACGGTCCCGGGGTTCAGGGCGACGGCGGCCAGCCCGGCCGGCAGCTCCTGGGCGAGCGCGCGGGTCAGCCCCTCGACCGCCCACTTGGTGGCGCAGTAGGGCGCCTCCTCGGGCGACGTCGAACGGCCCCAGGAGGAGCTGAAATTGACCACCACCCCGCGGCCCCGCTCCAGCATCGCCGGCAGGAAGGCGCGGATCGTGTGGTACGTCCCCTTGATGTTGACGTCCACCACCTGGGAGAACTCCCGCGGCGGCACCCGCCAGAGCGGCGCGCTCGCGTTGATCAGGCCGGCGTTGTTGATCAGTAGGTCCGGGACCGGATACTGGGCGGAAAGCTGCAGCGCCCAGGCCTCCACCTCCGACGCGGAGGCCACGTCCACGGCCTCGAACGAGTGCGGCTCGCCGAGCTCGGTCCGCAGCTCATACAGGGCCTGCCGCGAGCGGCCACAGCCCAGGACCGTGTGGCCGAGCCCGACCAGGCCGCAGGCCAGGGCCCGGCCGAGACCGCGCGTCACGCCCGTGAGGACGACCGTACGGCTTTCGTCGCTCATTCTAGGCAGGCTCCTCCAGGGGAGCCACCAGCGGCAGCTCCTCCTCGGTCGGCTGTACGTGGGCGGCGCCGACCGTCCCCGGCCCGGCGTGGGCGCCCACGACCGGCCCCATCTCGGCGACGATCAGCTCCTTCACCACAAAGCTTTTCTCGATCAACCCGCGCAGCCGGTCGGCCCAGACCGGCGCCTTGGCGTGCGCGACGCTCGCCAGCACCGGCCGGGAGGGGTCGACCCGCTGGCGGAACAGCTCGATCAGGCGCGGCTGCGCGGCCCGGCCGCCCCGCACCTTGTCGACCGGTACGACCTCGCCGCCGACGACGCCGAGGATCGGCTTGATCCCCAGGAGGTTGCCCATCACCGCCCGCGCCTTGCCGATGCGGCCGCCCCGCGCCAGGTACTCCAGGGTGTTGACCGCGAAGAGCACGTGCACGCGCTCGCGCATCGCCTCCAGACGCTCGACGATGGCGCCCGGCTCTACGCCCCGGCGCGCCATGCGGGCGGCGAACAGGGCCAGCATCCCCAGCCCCAGGCTGACGTTGCTGCTGTCCACCACCTGAATCGTCACCGGCTCCGACGCGCCCCGCGCCTTCTGGAAGTAGGGCAGCCCCTCCTCCACCGCGGCGCGGGCGTTGACGACCGTCTGCGACAGTTTGCCGGAGATGTGGACCGAGATCAGGTCCTTGCGCCCGGCGAGCGCCTCGTAGGATTCCAGGAAGTCCCTCTGGAGCGGCGGGCTGGTCCGCGGGTGGACCGTCCCCTGCTCCAGGTGCTCGTAGAACTCCCTGGGCCGCAGGTCGACGCCGTCGTGATAGACGCGGTCGCCGAAGAGCACCTGCAACGGCACCACCTGGATGCCGTGCGCCCGCGCGAGATCCGCCGGCAGGTCGCAGGTCGAGTCGGTCACGACCCGCACCAGGTCCTGCGGCTCTTCGAGCGTCACGAGGCCGAGCTCGCGCAACCCCAGGAGGCCGCGCAGGATCTCGCCGTCGGTGGCCGGCAACTTGTCGAGCAGGCGCCCCACCGTGGCGCAGCCCGGCAGGGCGGTCAGCACCTCCCGTTGACCGGGGGTGAAACGGGTCTCGAAAAAATCGGGGCCGACCTCGAGGCGCACCCGCGTGCGCGGGTCCGGGGCGTCGTGGACCTGGTCCTCCAGCGCCCGGATGATCAGCGCCCGCAGGCCGTCCTCGATCGGACGCGCCCCGCCGCCCGCGCCGGGCTCCCGCAGCCGGACCCGGAACGGGCCGGCGTCGAGGTGGCTCAGCCGGCAAAAGGCCTTGAGGCCGCGCGCCGGACCGGCCGCGGCGTCAACCACATCGCCGTTTTCCAGCACGATCTCCCCTACGGCGCAGGCGACGCGCGCCGAGGCGCGGACGCCGTGCAGGCTCCGCAACAGCTCCAGGAGAGGGACCAGCGACAGGTCGCCGACCAGCGAGTCGAGCGGCTCGTCCGGATCGAGCCCGATCTCGCGTCCCAGCAGGACGAGGTGGATGCGCCGCACTAGCTCGGTCCAAGGGAGGCCGTCGGCCTCGAGGAACAGGACCTCCTCCGGGAGGTCGCGCCCCTCTCCCGCGGTCCCGCCGAGGAGGAGCAGGGTGTGCCGGGCGGCGGCATCGGGAGCCAGGGGCGCCACGGGCGCCACGAAGCCCAGAGCCGCCGGAGCGACCACGACGCCGGGGTCCAGCCCCGCCGCGAAGCGCCGGCCCTCCGCTTCGTCGACCGCCGGCACCAGCTCGTAGCCGAAGCCGGACAGGCCATGCGCCAGCGCTTTGCGGCGGGCGGCGTCAGGCTCGACGAGCAGCACGGCGGGACGGGGCATGGCTCATTCCCTCTCTTCGCTACCTCTTCACTACGGCTTGCGTGGAACCCGTCAAGCATAAACCTTCCGGGCCGGCTCCGGGGAGCCTCTTGTCAGTAAAGCTGGAAATCGGCGATGACCGGCAGGTGGTCGCTGGCGACGACGGAGACCTGGAGGCGGCACCGGCGGACCGCGAGCAGGTCGATCGGGCCGCGGTAGTAGAGCCGGTCCAGGGCCCCCTGGGGCGAAAAGGACGGATAGGTCGGCATCGCGCGCTCGGCGCCGAAACGGCGGCTGTCGGTGGCGCTCTTGAAGCCCAGGCCGTTGGTGAAGGTCGGCCGCAGCAGCGAGCGCCAGTCGTTGAAGTCGCCTCCCACCAGGAGCGGCTTCTCCGGCTCGACGTGGCTGAACTCGGAGCAACGGAGCAGCAGCTCGATCTGGCGGTGGCGCTCGCGGGCGGACAACCCCAGGTGCAGGTTGAACACCTCCAGCGGCGGCAACCCGCCGTCCACCAGGACGCTGGTGTGCTGGCAGCCGCGGCGTTTGCGGATGCCGATCGTCAGGTCGATGTTCCTTTCGCGCAGGATCGGGAAACGGCTCAGGGTGGCGTTGCCATAGCGCCCCTTGCGCAGGCTGACGTTGTGGCCGACGGCGAAGTGCGGGTAGCCGAGGGCCTTCGCCAGCTCCCTGGCGAGGTCCAGCTCGCGCGAGCGCGGCACCCCCTCGTCGACCTCCTGGAGCAGCACGATGTCGGGGTTGTAGTGGCCGACGATGGCTGCGATGCGCTCCGGCCGGAAACGGCGGTCCACTCCGATCGCGCGATGGATGTTGTACGTGATGATCCGGATCTGCAATCCCGCTCTCCTGCCTCCAAGGGCGCGAATATAGTAGCCGCAAGGCCGCGCCGGCGGGGGATCAGCGGGGGTTGTTCGACTAGCGCACCGCGTCGAAGTCCTTGCGCGCCCGGGCGAGCTTGCCGGCGGCCCGGTCGGCGCGCTGGCGCGTACGGCCGGCGTCCTCGCGCAGCGACTCGACCCGCCGGCGGGCCTCCTCGGCGGCGCGTTCGGCATCGGCCAGCGCCTTCTCCAGGCGCTCCATCTCGCGGCGGGCGCTGTCGGCTTCGGACTGGGCCTCGGTGAGCCTGGCCCCGAGCCGGTCGGCCCGCTCGCGCTGCTTCGCCTCTTCACGTTCGCGACGTTCGCGATGTTCGCGACGTTCGCGCTCCGCCTCGTCCTGGCGCTTCCGGGCCTGCTCGGCCTGGGAAGCCGGAGGGTCCTTCTTCGGCTTCTCCTCCGGCGCGCCGAGGCGCCGTTCCGGATGTTCGGCGGCGCGCCGTTCCGGGCGCGCGGCAGGCGGCGGGACCAGCTTGAGATGGCGCGGCTTGGCGGTGAGCTGGAGGCCGGCGAACACCTCGAACCCGGGCGGGTCGAGGTCCTGGTGGATCCAGCCCCGTTCAGCGGCCTCGGCCGCATCCGGGCTGAGGGCGATGGCGTCGAGGTTGCCCGCGACGCGGTCGAGCATGGCCTGGCTCGCCTTGCGCCCGTCCTCCTCCAGGAGGGCGGCGGCGCGCCGGCGTAGCGCGTCCCGGAGGTCCCTCTCGGCCTGGAGGGCCTCCCGCAACGTCTCGGCGCCTCCCCCGGTCACGGCCTTGCGCTGCGCGGCTCGGGCCTGCTCGCCGGCTTCGAGCAGCGCCTCCATCTTCTCAGGATCGCGTTGCAGCAGGACGTTGACCGCCCAGGCGGAAGGGGTGGGTTTGGGGAGGGACTTCACCTCGTCGGAGGCGGCGGCGTCCCCGGCCTTGCGCAGCCGGGTCGCGAGCGCGTTGCGGGCCCCCGTGAACTCGCTGAGCGGCAGGGCATAGAGACCCTGGATCTCGGCGTCCAGCTCGCTCTTGCGTGGCTTCTTCGCCATGTCACCCTGGAGACGGCGGCTCAGCGTCCCCCGTCGTCCACCACGTCGATCTCGCGCGCCATCACCATCCCCTTCCTGCCCGGCCGCAACAGGACCCGCACCTTGCCGCTTTTCGGCAAAGAAGTCGGGTCGAGGGTGAGCACATAGTGACCCGAGATCGTGGCGGCGAGCTGCTCGGTCGACAGCTCGGGGAACAGGAAGGTCCTGTAATATGCCCCGCCGGTCGCCGCCGCCACCCACTGCATGCCGGCCTCCAGGGTGTGGTAGTCGGCCTGGGTGACATCCATGGAGAAGACGGTGACCTGCGCCGCCTGGAGCGCCTGGACTGCGGGCAGATACTCGCGCCTCATCCGCAGACGGCCGAAGGCGAAGCGGCCGAAGCCGTGCCCCAGGTACACCATGACCTTGTCCCCGGGCAGGTTCCTCAGCGTCTCGCCAAGGACCAGCAGGGCGGCCTCCGGCGATGCCACGTCTTTGGCCCGGGCGAAGTCCAGGTAGGTCGCGAGCATCGCGGGGTCGCGGCTCGGCTTGGTGAGCGCCGAGCCGCCGAAGAGCATCGCCCGGTCGATCGCCTTGTGGACCGCCTGGCGATCGCGCGTGAAGTCCTGCCGGAGCTTGAGGTAGGAGTCGAAGGAGACGACCGCCATGCGGTCCTCCGGACCGAACGTCTTCAGCAGCTCGGCGGTATGAGGCCGCAGCTTCATCTGGCCACGGGCGCGGGACGGGTGCAGATCGCCCTGCACGAAGAAGATCACCGTCTTGCCTAGGGTGGCCATCGCATCCGGCGGGGCCGGAGCGGCGGCGGGCGGGATCATGATCACGTGCGGGTCCGCCGCCTCGGGGTCTCCCAAGGCCTGGGCCGGGATCTCCCGCTCTCCCGGCTCCACTGCCGGTTGCGGCTCGGAGCCGACCCAGTCGACGGCGACGACGGGGAGGTCCTGATCGCGCGCCACGACGCGGAAGTCCTCGGGCTTGAGCCCAAGCACCGGCTTGCCGTAATCGTCGACGACGCGGACCACGAGGGTCGCGAGCGCCACCGTGATCTCCTCGCCGAACTCCGCCAGGTCCCCGGAAGGCTGGAGCCGATCCACCAGCGTGCCGTCCTCGGGTACGGTGAGACCGAGGTCGGCGAACGACCGCAGCGTGCCGTCGACCTGCTCCACCTCGTGCTGGACGACGATCGTCCGGCCGCCAGCCGGGGCGGCGGCGGGCTGCCGGGCGGCGAGACCGGCCTCCGACATCGCCTGGTCCATGACGTCGCCCGGCGAGCCGAGGCGGACCTCGATCCTGTAGATCAACGAAGTCCGGTCGTCGATCCAGACGCGGGAGCGGCCGGCGCCGCCCAGGCGCGAGACGGCGATCACCCGGCAGTTGGAGAGGCCGCACGGCTCGGACCTCTCGAGGACCGCCGTCTCGGGGTCGGACAGGGCCTCCTCGCCGCCCGCCAGGAAGACGGGGACGGCGAAGGCGTCCAATCCCCCCTCGCCCACCAGCTTCGTGAGCTCGGCGGCCAGCGAAGCGACCGGCGCGTACTCGCCGCGGTCGCTGTCGAACCGGTACGCCTTGCCGCCGGTGCGCCAGAACGTCTCGCGCCGGGTATCGTCGTCCTCCGGCGCCAGGACGAGCTGGAACTCGCCCGCGGCGTTCGCGACGAGGTCGAACAGCCGGCGGGTCGTCCGCGCCGCGGCCCCCTCGCCGACGGTCACCTGGATGACGCCGTGGTCGCGATAGGTCTTGAGCTGGGAGTAGGTCTGCCGGACCTTTTGCAGGATCTCGGGGGCGGTCGTCTGGGCCGCCGCCGGCGAGCCCATGGAGACCTGGAGCAGAAAGAACGCCGCGATCAGACAGCGGAGCATGATCTTCGAGTGTAGCAGAGGGCCGCGTCGCCGGAGCCCGCCGCCTCTCAGGAGAGGTGGAAAAACGCCCGCAGCAGCGCCAGGATCTCGTCCAGATTGGCGCGCCGGAAATCCCGGCGGTAGCCCTCCTCCAGCCATTGTCCCAACCGCTTCTTCTCCTCCGCGTCGAGGTCGCCGAAAGAGCGGCCGGCCAGGGCGTCCTCCAAGCCCTCCTGGGCCGTCGCGCTCCGGCCCGACCACCAGGCCTGGAGGCGGCCCGCCCGGTCGTAGAAGGCGTAGACCGGGATGCGCTGGGCCTCGTCCTTCCAGAGGAAGTGCTTCATGAGCTCGGGATGGACGTCGCGCGGGAAGACCCGCAGCTCCCAGCCGGGCAGCTCCTCGACGATCCGGGCCCAGGTCGGCAGCGTGTGGTAGACGTCGGGACACCAGTCCTCGCCGACGGCCAGCACGCGTTGCGGCGGCAGCCGGCGCAGCAGCTCCAGGTCGTGCTGCGTGAAGGTGGGGCTCCGGTAGAGCTCGTCGAACGCTTCGGCGTTGCGGGTGACGCGCTCACGATACGAGAGGTACGGCAGGCCCTGGCTCCAGATCTCTTCGGACAGCGGGTTCATACGCCGAGGATACTCCAGGCTGGATGGCGGGCCGGAAGACCTCGAGCAAAAAAAGGTGGAGGGTCCCAGGCATCCTGAGACCCTCCGAGGAGGGAAGCAACGACGAACTGGAGATCGCTAGAGATCTGGGATCGAGGTCTTCGGGCAGACGGTGGTTCCGCGCGGCAACGACTTCGACATGGCTGAACCTCCTTGAAGGACGCGGAACCGAAGCCTGGACTCACTGGAGTCATCTGACAAGGCAAGACCCGGGCCAATGGGGGCAAAGTTACGTAAGTCGCCTTTCCCCTGATGTTTGAAGAGCTTTGGCAGCAGCGGCAGAGCTGTCAAAGGGTTCGTCCGTGACCCTTTTTCAGGCGTTTCTGGGTCGATCCCTGATCGCGAAGGGTCAGAAACTGACCACTCCGCAAGACGCGCGTCACCCCTGGACGAACGTACCGCGCTCGGGGTCCTTGCGCACGCCGGGGAAGCGCAGGGTGCGGCCGTGGGCGACGCAGTAGACCCCGGGCGGCAGGATGCCGGCGGCGAAGATCGCCTCGGTGAGGTTCTGGAGCGCGTCGGACTGCTTCATCTCGAAGGGGCGCATGGCGCCGGTGAGGACGATGGGCACCTGCGGCTCGGGGATGCCTTCGAGGAGGCGCTCGCCGGTCTGGGGGAGGGTGTCGGTGCCATGCAGCACGACGATGCCGACCGCCTCCCCTTCGCCGCCGACGCCGCAGGCGCGGACCGCCTCCAGGACGCGGGTCCGGTCGGCCTCGCTCATGTCGAGGCTGTCCTTGCTCATCAGCTCGAAGACGCTGACCTCGGTGTCTTCGAGCCGCAGCTCCGAAAGCATCCGATGCACGAGTGAGCGCCGGTTGACCAGGTCGCCCCGCCGCTCGTCATACGTCTTCTCGATGGTGCCGCCGGTCGTGATGAGGGTGATCTTACGCACGGCGGGGAACTCTATCGCGGAACCTTCCCAAACGCTCCGGATCGTTGCCGGACGGCTCGGGAAGCTTGCCGAACGCTTCGGATCGCTTGCCGGACGCTCCGGATCGTTGCCGAACGCTTCGGATCGCTTCCCGAGCGCTTCGGCGGCTTGCCGGACGGCTCGGCTGGCTTCCGAAGGCTTCGGCTAGCTTCCCGAACGCTTCGGCAGCTTGCCGGACGCTTCGGATCGCTTCCGGACGGCCCGGGAAGCTTCCCGGGCGCTTCGGATGCTTGCCGCAAGGCCCGGGAACGCCCCCCTCAGCTCTTCCCCGCTCACCACCCGCCACTGCCCCGGCTGCAGCTCTCCGAGCTCCAGCCCGCCGAAGGAGACGCGCTTCAAGCGGGTCACCTCGTGGCCGGCGGCGGCGAGCATGCGGCGGACCTCGCGGTTCCTGCCCTCTGTCAGCTCGACCACCAGGTGGGTCTCGCGGCGCGAGCGCTTGCGGACGGTCACGCTCTGGGCGGACAGGCGCTCCCCCGACTCCTCCACCCCCTCCTCCAACTGCCGGGCCGTGCCGCCGGTCAGCTCGCCCCGGACCGTCACCAGATAGACGCGCGGCACCTCGTTCCCGGGGTCGGTCACCCAGTCGGCGAAGCGGGTGTCGTTGGTGAGCAGGAGGAGACCGGTGGTGGCGGCGTCGAGACGGCCGACCGGGATGACGTGCTCCTCCAGGCCTTCCAGACAGCCGTAGACGGTCGGCCGCCCTTCGGGGTCGGAGCGCGTGGTCACCACGCCGCGCGGCTTGTGGAGGAGGACGGTCAGCGGCTCGGCCCGGCGCGCCGGCCGGCCGTCGATCTCGATCCGGGCGCGCTCGGGGACGACCGGCAGCAGGGGATCGGCGACCGGCCGGCCGTCGACTTTCACCCGTCCGCCGCGGATCAGCGCCCGCGCTTCGGCGCGCGAGGCGAGGCCCAGCTTCGAGAGCGCCCGCTCCAGCGGTACGAACCCGGGCTTCATCGGACGTCGCACCGGGGTATCCTATCGGCCCGGGAGGAGAGAGACCCATGGATCGAAATACCGCGTGGGAGACCGTCACCGAGCACGTCCAGGCCCAGGGGCTGCGCCGCCACATGCTGGCGGTCGAGGCCGCCATGCGCTCCTATGCCGGGCGCCTGGGCGAAGACCCGGAAGTCTGGGGCCTCGCCGGCCTGCTCCACGACTTCGACTGGGAGGTCCACCCCACCCTGGAGCAGCATCCCAAAGACGGCGCCCCCATCCTGCGCCAGCGCGGCTTCGACGAGAACGTCGTCCGCGCCATCCTCTCCCACAACACCGAGGGCACCGGCGTCGAGCGCGAGCGCCCGATCGACTTCGCGCTGCTCGCCTGCGACGAGGTCACCGGCCTGATCATCGCCGCCGCCCTGGTCCGCCCCAGCAAGGACGTCCGCGAGGTCGAGCTCAAGTCCATCAAGAAACGGTGGAAGGAGCGCACCTTCGCCGCCGGCGTCGACCGCGAGCACGTCGAGGCCGCCACCGCCGACTTCAGCCGCGTCTGCTTCGGCGGCCAGCTCGAGATCTGGCAGCACGTCGACAACGTGCTCGCCGCCATGAAGGGCATCGCCGCCGAGCTCGACCTCGACGGCCGCCTCGCGGGCGCAACCGCCTCCTGAACCGCCTCCTCGATGTCGCTGCAATTTCATGACTTCTGAAGATTGACACCCCCCGGGCTTCCGCTACAATGGGGCGCACAAACCCAGAAGCTCCGAGCGCGAGTGGGGGCGTCGACCTGAGCGGGACGTCTGCGCTCCATCCAGCGGACCGCCCGCCAGGAGCTCCCCACCGGCAGGGCTGCGGAGCCGGACGACCGGAGATGACCTCGATGCACCGACGTCAAAGACCCCTATCCCTCCTCGCCCTCCTCGCTCTCTCCTCGCTGGCGGTCCTCGCCCTGGCGTGCGACCAGAAGGCCGCGCAACCCGAGGAGTACGAGATCGGGGTCGTCCTGGCGCTGACCGGACGGGGCGCCACCTACGGTCAGGACTCCCTGAACGGCATGCAGCTCGCCCTGGACGAAGTCAACGCGGAGGCCGGGCAGAACGGCGGGCCGCGCTTCCGCATGACGGTCGAGGACTCCAAGTCCCTGGGCCAGCAGGCGGTGGAGGCCTTCCGCAAGCTGATCGACCAGAACAAGGTGTTCGTCGCCATCGGCTTCACGCTCTCCGACGAGGCGCTGAACGCCGCGCCCCTCGCCCAGCAGCGCAAGGTCGTCCTGCTGTCGCCTTCGGCCGTCAGCGACGACATCAAGAACGCCGGCGATTACGTCTTCCGCAACCGCGAGGGCGCGGCCGCCCAGGCCGAGGCGATCGCCCGTGCCGCGGTCGAGCGGTTCGGCAAGCAGAAGCTCGCGGTGCTGCACTCCAACTCGGCCAACGGCATCTCCTACCGCGATGGCTTCGTCAACGCGGTCGTGGGCCTGGGGGCGCCGACCCCCGCCACCGTCGGCTACGACGAGAACAAGGCCGATTACAAAACCGAGATCGAGAAGCTGCGGGCGATGAACCCCGAAGGGGTCTACCTGACGGGGCTCGACAAGGAGATGGGGTTGATCCTGAAACAGTCGAACGAGAGCGGTTTCAAGCCGCAGTTCTTCGCCAGCGCCGGGGCCATCAGCCAGCGTCTGCTCGAGACCGCGGGACCGGGCGCCGAGGGCCTGGTCTGCGGCAGCGCGCCGTTCGATCCGAAGTCGAACGAGCCGCACGTCCAGGCGTTCGTGAAGGCCTACCGAGACCGCTTCGGGGCCGATCCCGACTTCTTCGCGGCCAACTCCTACGACGCCATCAAGCTGGTCACCAGCTTCATCCGGGAGGGCGCGACCGACGCCGACAGCCTCAAGGCCCGGCTCTACCAGGTCAAGGACTACAACGGCATCGGCGGCAAGACGACCTTCGACCAGTACGGCGAGGTCAGCAAGCCGATCTCGCTGGTGCAGGTGCTCAACGGCGAGTTCCAGAAGATCTGAAGCCCTGCCCTCGGCCGTCGAGGCGCCTGCTACGCCAGCCCCTCGGCCGAGGACGGCCCCGCGGCTCCAACATTCCCCTGCCCGAGGACACGCCGCACGAGGTCGAGGATGGTGTCGTTGCGGAACGGCTTCTTGACGTAGGCCGCCGCCCCGGCCTGGAGGCCGCGGATGGTGTCCTGCTCTTTCCCCTCGGTGCTCACGATGATCACCGGGATCTGCGACAGCGCCGCGTCCGCCTTGACCTGCCCCAGGAACTCCAGCCCGTTCATGTGGGGCATGTTGATGTCCAGGAAGATGAGCTGGACGTCGGGATGCTCGGCCAGCCGCTGCAACGCCTCGCGGCCGTCCATGGCGTGGACCAGCTCGGATTTCGGCAACAGCACGGTGAACATCTTGTGGATCAGCTTCGAATCGTCGATGACCAATACTTTATTGGGCTGCATGGGTCCTCCAATTTGGATCGATCTAATTCTTCCCGCCGGGGCCGCCCGAGGCCGGCTCCGGCCGCATCAGCAGCTCGCGCAGCCGGCCGCCGATGCGCGGCAGCGGCAGCGTCTCGGTGACCCCACCCGCCGCGAGCGCCGCCCGCGGCATGCCGTAGACGACGCAGGAGGCCTCGTCCTGGGCGATGGTGTGCACCCCCAGCCGGGCGAGGTCGACCATGCCTTCCGCGCCGTCCTGCCCCATGCCGGTGAGCAGGGCGGCGACGACGCGCGGGCCGACGACCTCCGCGGCGGAGGCGAAGAGCACGTCGACCGACGGCCGGTGCATGGTCCCCTCGGGGTCCAGCGACAGGTCGGCCCGCAGCTGGCCGCGCTCGCGCGCCACGCGCAGGTGATAGCCGCCCGGTGCGATGTAGACCGTGCCCGGCAGCAGCGCCTCCTCGTGCATCGCCTCCCGGACGTGCAGCGGCATGTGCGAGTTCAGGCGCTCGGCGAAGGCGCGCGTGAACCCCGCCGGCATGTGCTGCACCACCGCGATGGGGACCGGCAGACGCGACCCCAGGTCGCGCAGGATCCGCTCGATCGCCGGCGGGCCGCCGGTCGAGGCGCCGATCAGCAGCGCCGAGAACTCCCCCGCGGGCTCCACCGCGCCCGGCTCGGTGCGGCTGCGCCGCGGCGGCGGGCTCTCTT
>JBKKAU010000335.1:0-12478 GCA_046714475.1 Thermoanaerobaculia bacterium | reverse complement strand
GCGGCGACCACGCGCGCGGCGTTGCCGTTGCCCTCGACGACGATCACCGCCTCGCGGGTCAGCTCCGGCTCGCTGCGCAGCCGCGCGGCCAGGGGGAACAGGGGGATGTTGGCGCAGGCTAGGCGCGGCGGGGCCATCAGGCGGTGGCGAGCCGCCGCAACGACTCCGCCTCCTCCCAGGCCGGGACGGGCCGGGGCCGCCGGAGGGGAGCGGGAGCGGGCCGCGCGGGCAACGGGCTGTCGATCGCCGCGAGCTCCAGGCCTTCGCTCTGCCCCGGCAGTCGGCCGCGATGCTTCTCGATCTCGATCCGCGAGGCGAGGCCGCCGAGCAGCCAGGGAGAGGCGTCGCCTCCCTGCCAGGCGGGACGGGCGCGGCCCGCCTTGAGCACCACGGCGGCCGCGGTGCCGGTCACCCGGTAGGGAGTGCCGATCAGGAGGGCCGAGCCGTGCGTCTGGGCGGCCCGCGCCAGCCGCAGCCAGACCGCTTCCACGCCGCGCCCGCCGCGCACCGGCGGCATACCGAGGTCGAGGACCACCAGCGGGAAGCCGCTGCCGAGCAGCATCTCGGCCGCGGCGAGCGCCTGCTTGAGAGTGGCGGGCCGTACCCAGAGGAGGCGCTCCAGGTCCACCCCCAGGGCCTCGGCCGTGGCGGGGTCGAGACCGTCTCCGAGGTCCACCAGGGCCGCCGCCTCGCCGACGCTGGTGGCGGCGGCGAGGACCGCGAGCTCGGTGGAGAAGCGGCCGCTCGACCGGCTGCCGATCATCTCGACGAGCTGCCCCTTGGGGCGCCCGCCTTCGAGGAGCCGGTCGAGCGCCGGCACGGCGGTGGGCAGCCGCTCCTCCCGCTCCGCCTCTTCCTGGCGGGCCCGTACCATCTCGCCCGCGCTCCGGATGCGCCCATGGAGCCCCTGGGGGAGCAGCGAGCGCAGCCGCGCCAGCGCGGGAGGCGCGTCCTGGCGCGGTCCGTCCGCTGCGGGCTCGGGCGTCTCTCGGGTCAGGGTCAGGGCCATCGCGCGTCTCTCCGTCTCTCGCAATGTAAAGCGTAACAAGAGCGTAAGTCAAGCTTGATGTTGCGTTTAACATTCGCGGAAAACTCCAGTGCGTAGCGGCTTTATGGGAAATGTAATTTATTTATATTGGAGCGGGATAGGTGAATTCATCTTGATCGATTACATGTGGCGTGAACATCCCACCAGAACCTGCCGTGGTTCCGTCCCCCGGCGACGGAAGATTTCTTCACCGGGTCCGGCGACGTCCTCCGTCTCTATAGAATGGGCGGGCTTCAAGGCCGCTGACGCGGAAGACAACGGAGGAAGTGATCATGGACGTCTCCGATGTGCGCCGGGACTACGGCCTGGCGGGGCTCTCCGAAGCCGACCTCGACGCCGACCCGATCGTCCAGTTCCGGTCGTGGCTCGCCACGGCCTTGGCCGAAGACCCGCTCGACCCGACCGCCATGGTGCTCGCCACGGTGGACCGTGAAGGCCGGCCCTCGGCGCGGGTGGTGCTGCTCAAGGGGATCGACGAACGGGGCTTCGTCTTCTATACCAACTACCGGAGCCGCAAGGGCCGGGAGCTGGACGAGAACCCGCGGGCGGCGCTGGTCTTCTTCTGGCCGGCGCTGGACCGGCAGGTACGGGTGGAGGGCGATGTCGAGCGGACGTCGCGCGAGGAGTCGGAGGCCTACTTCGCCTCGCGCCCGCTCGGCTCCCGCCTCGGCGCCTGGGCTTCCGAGCAGAGCGAGGTGCTCGCCGGCCGCGGGGAGCTCGAGGAGCGGCTGCGGGAGTTGGAGGAGCGTTTCGCGGCCGGCGACGTGCCGCTGCCGGAGTTCTGGGGAGGCTACCGGCTCCGCCCCGGCCTCGTGGAATTCTGGCAGGGGCGGCCCAGCCGGCTGCACGACCGCTTCCGCTACACCCGGCTCCCAGAGGACGGGTGGCGGATCGAGCGGCTGTCTCCCTGAAGAAAAAAGAGGGAGGTCCGGAGCACCACAGACCTCCCTGCATACTCTCTAGCGCCGGAGCGGGGTGGCCGTTGGGAGATCTCGCGTCCGTCGTCTCCTTACTACGCCCGCGGGCGCAGAAGGTTTCAGCGGCCGGCTGCCGGTCCGGGGACGTCCGGCGTAGAATCCTCCCGCCAAGCCACTGGAGGAGCTGCCTCATGCCGAGCCCGGTCGAACCCGTCCTGTCCCAGAGCCTTCTTCCCGACTCCGAGCCCCATTCATCGACCGGAGGGCTCGACCGCCGCCGCTTCGTGGCTCTGCTGTCGGCGGTGGGCGCGGCCCTCCCGGCCGTCCTGGGAGCCGAGGAGGCCGAGACGAAGGACGCGATTACAACCAAGGCGTTGGCCGAAGCGGAAAGGCTGTCGGGCCTGGAGCTCACCGAGCCCGAGCGCGCCATGATGCTCGAAGGGCTGGAGGAGCTGAAGGAGCGATACCGCGACATCCGGGCGGTCCCCCTCGACAACGCCGTGCCGCCGGCGGTGCGGTTCGATCCGGTCCTGCCGGGGACGGTGTTCGACCTCGGGCGCGCCGGCTTCCGTCTCAGCGAGCAGCCGGCTCCCGAGGTCCCTCAGAACCTGGAGGATCTCGCCTTCCTGCCTCTGACGCGTCTCGCCCGGCTGTTGCGCGAGGGCAAGGTCTCCTCGGTCGCGCTCACCCGCATGTACCTGGGCCGGCTGCGGCGTCTCGACCCGGTGCTCCACGCGGTCATCTCGTTTACCGAGGAGAGGGCGCTGGAGCGGGCCGAGCGCGCCGACCGCGAGATCGCCGCGGGCCGCTACCGCGGGCCTCTCCACGGCGTGCCCTGGGGCGCCAAGGACCTCCTCGCCACCAAGGGCTATCGCACCACCTGGGGCTCCGTTCCCTTCAAAGAGCAGGTGATCGACTACGACGCGACGGTCGTCGAGAAGCTGGACGAGGCCGGGGCGGTGCTGATCGCCAAGCTGACCCTCGGCGAGCTGGCCCGCGGGGACGTCTGGTTCGGCGGCATGACGCGCAATCCGTGGAACCTGGAGCAGGGCTCGAGCGGCTCTTCGGCGGGTCCGGCGGCGGCGGCGGTGGCGGGCGCCGTGGGGTTCAGCATCGGCAGCGAGACCCTCGGCTCGATCGTCTCGCCGTCGACCCGCACCGGCGCCACCGGCCTGCGCCCGACCTTCGGCCGCGTCAGCCGCCACGGCGCCATGGCGCTCTCCTGGAGCATGGACAAGCTGGGTCCCATCTGCCGCACGGTCGAGGACTGCGCCGCCGTCTTCAACGCCATCTACGGCCCCGACGGCAGGGACGGCACGGTGGTCGACCTGCCGTTCTCCTGGGACCCCGGCCTCGACGTCCGCAAGCTGCGCATCGGCTATGTCAACTCGCTGTTCGAGGAGAAGCCCGAGGAGGGGCAGGAAGAGTGGCGCGCCTTCGATCTCGCCGCCCTGGAGGCGCTGCGCGGCCTCGGCATCGACCTCAAAGCGGTCGAGCTGCCGGTGAAGGACATCCCGGTCGACGCGCTCCGCGTGATCCTCGCCGCCGAGACGGCCGCCGCCTTCGACGAGCTGACGCGCAGCGGCAAGGACGACCAGATGGTGCGCCAGGTGGCGCAGGCCTGGCCCAACTCGTTCCGGCAGGGGCAGACCGTCCCGGCGGTCGCCTACATCCAGGCCAACCGCGTCCGCACCCTCGCGATGCGCGAGATGGCGCGGCTGATGGCCGGGATCGCCGTCTACGTCTCGCCGACCTTCGCCGGCGACAACCTGCTGTTGACCAACCTGACGGGCCACCCGCAGGTGGTGGTGCCGAACGGCTTCCGCAAGGACGGCACGCCGACCAGCATCACCTTTACCGGCCAGCTCTTCGGCGAAGGCAAGCTGCTGGCCGTCGCCAAGGCCTACCAGGACGCGACCGGGTTCCACCAGCGCCACCCCAAGCTCTGATACCATTCGCGCGAACAGAGCGATCCAGCTCACGACTGCCGGCGGGCGCCCTCCTGGTCCGTCCGGCTTGAGGTGTAGGCGAGACCATGGACAAGATCCACCCGCTCCAGCCCCTGGGCGTGATCATCCTGATCATCGTCCTGATCATCGTCAAGCGGAAGAAGAAGGCGCAGGAGGAGCAGGCTTTGAACCCGGCGCCGCGCTCGGCGGTGGTCCGCGAAAAGGCCGTCAAACCGACGGAGCCGCCCGAAGTGGTGCATGCGAACCTGCGCCGGCAGGCGCTCCAGACGACCCCGGACCGGCTCAACCTGCCCGGTCATCTCAAGGACGAAGAGCCCTACGGCCTGCTGATGGAGATGGTCATCGGAGACTCGGTGGTGACCCTGGCCTGCTTCGGCGACGGCAACGCCAGCCTCTACCACCAGTCTGGCGGGGGGATGGTCGGCGGCATCGCCCACGAGAGCGTCCGCAAGGCGGCCCAGGAGTGCATCGCCCTGACCCGGCAGGCGCTCCCGAGGATGAGCCCGACCGATTCCTATCCTCTCCCAGGCGCGGAAGAGGTCCGGTTCTACGCGCTGACGCCGCGAGGCGTGTTCACCGCGGGGGCGGACCGGCAAGAGCTGGCGGAGGCCCAGGATGAGCTCTCGGTCCTGTTCGCCAGCGGCCGGGAGGTCGTCACGCGGATGCGCCAGGTCCAGGAGCAGAAGGCGCAGGCGGCTCCCGCAGCTCCGGCGGGATGACACCGGCCCGTTTCGCCCAGGTGTTCTCCGGGTAGCGGCTCATCAGGTGGTCCCACCGGGCGATCAGGGCCGGCAGACCGCCGATGCGATAGGCGGCCGCTCCCGCCCAGAAAAGGGCTTCGGGAGCGGCGTTCGTCTCCGGGTATCTCTCCGCTGTACCCATCCACCAGTCGAGGGCGTCCTGGTACTTGGAGTGCGTCATCGCGGAGAGCCCCAGCACCAGCCTGAGCTCGGCCAGGAACTCGTCGGGCGGCAGATAGCCGTTGTAGCGCCGCAGCTCGCTGCCCCGGTAATCTAGAAAGATGAAGAGCGGCGCCCAGAGGAGCTTGCCGGGGCCGAGCGCCTCCTTGAAGTCCGGGTTGTGCTCTTTGGCGTTGAACTTGACGGGCACGAAATGCTCCGTCACGAAAGCGATCACTTCTGTGTTGGGGTACGTCACGGTACCCATCTTGCGGCAGCCGAGTCAGGTCGGGGTCCAGAAGTCCAGCAGTAAAGGCCTCTTGGAGGTTTGGGCCTCTTCTCGCGCCGGCTGCAGGCGGTCCAGCCAGGAAATCTGATTCAAGGGAGCAAATCTCCTACGCGGATCGATGTCTGTGGAGCAAGGAGCGGGGAGACGCAATCAGTCTCCAATAGAACGGACTGAAATTGATACGTGCCCCCCTGCGGATCGCGGCAGACTTCGAGCTGGCGTCCCGTTGTATTGAGGAGCCAGTACTCTGGAATTCCCTCTCTCGCGTAGAGCCTCCTCTTTCGCGTCCGGTCATGATCCAGAGAGGCATCGGCGACCTCGACGATGAGCGCCGCCGTCGTGGGATGAGAGCCGCTGAAGTCTCTCGGGTCTCCGGAGATCACCGCGACATCGGGTTCGGGCTCGGAGTAATCCCCCAGAGCGAGCGGCAGTTGGATGCGGAGAAAGAATCCCGCTGGGAGGACTGGGAAGAGAGCCTGTTGAGCCAGCGTAACTCCCGTCGCGTGTCCACTTTTCTGTGGTGCCATGTCGTAAATGATCCCGTCGATGAGCTCGACCTTGGTCTCCGGGCCCAGGAGTCCCTGGAGGACCATGAACTCGTAATCCTCGCGGGTCCAGCGGTGAACTTCGATGGCTGCGGTAGACATCACTTCACTCCTCGCCAAGAGCTTCTAGTCTAGCGTGGTCCTCCACCGAGGAGGTGCACCCCGCGGCTCGGGTCCCAGGGCTGAGCCGCTCCGAGCGCCTGCAGCCCGAGGATCATTCCAGCGGCGGCGAAGCTCAGGAGGAAGCGCCAGACGGTCCACTCGCGGCTGCGGGGCAGCTCCGGGTCGCGCAGCTCCAGGGTGGCGTTGATGAGCGATACGGCCATTACGGCCGCGATGACCGCGAACAGGGAGGCGGGGTCGCGGCGGGGCTGGAGCAGCCAGGGGACCAGGGAGGTAGCGATGGCTGCCAGGGCTCCCAGGCCGAGGGCGCCGAAGATCCAGCTTCGCCCCCGCAGGCGCTCCAGACGGAAGACGCCCGTGTCCAGGCTGAAGGCCAGGACCGCCGCGATCGCCGCGAGGTAGGGGCCGTAGAGAGTTCTGCCCTGGCCCAGACCGTTGGCGAGCGCCAGCATGGAGAAGGGGGGCAGCAGCGCCCGGACGATGATCCTCACCTTGATCCCCGAGGCGTGGCCCGGCGGCGCGAAGCGGAACCAGAGCGCCACGTAGAGCGCGAAGCCCAGGAAGGCCGGTAGCGCCCAGCGCCAGTTGCCCAGCGACCAGGCGCCGTAGGTGAACAGGATGAAGGCGATCGCGCCGCCGACGTTGAGCGTCCGCGAGCGCCAGACCACCAGCGCCACCCCGATGCAGATCGCGAGGAGCGACAGGTTTTGGAACACCACCTCCGACAAAGGCTTGCTGGTGATCTTGGCGAGGATCAGCACGACCGCGAGGGGCACGAAGAGGTTGTCCGCCCCCTTGAGGCTGATCGCCTCGAAACCGGTCACCAGCGCCGCCACCAGTACCGCCGCCAGCACGCAGACCGGGCGCGGCAGGTCGGTCAGGAGCAGCGTCGGAAGGTGGATGGCGAGGAACGCCAGCACGAGGAAGACCAGCGAGCCCTCCAGGCTCTTGGTCTCGTCCTCGACTTCGTAACGGATGCGGCCGTACTGGCTGCCGATCAAAGCCGCGAAGGCGTCGGCCACCGCCAGCACCAGGACCGCCGAGAGGTAGAGCCACGGCCGCCCCGGGGTGATGACGAAGACCAGGAAGACGGCGAGCGGATAGTACTCGGCGCCCCGGCTGCGACGCTTGATCCCGTGGAGGCTCTTCAGGAAACCGAACTTCGATCCGGCGACGAAGAGAGCGCTGAGCGGCAGCGCCATGGCCAGCACCACCCAGGGGGAGCGGACGAGGAAGGGGAAGAAGAGGCAGGCCATGCCGCCGCCGAGGTGGACCAGCTTGCGCGTCCACTCCGCCTCCGGGTTGCCGAAGCGGCGCCAGAGCTCGGCGACGGCGATGAGCGAGAGGAAGGCGACGGAGAGGATTACCGCGCCGCGCAGGTCCTCCGGGGTGATCACGGCGTGACCTCGTCGATCACGAAGGCGCTGTAGAAGAAGGCCAGGTCGCGGGCGAAGAGTGCCCCGGCCTCGTCGTCCAGGGAGCGGACGCGACCGGGGAAGGCGGAGGCAAGCCGCCGGGGGGCGAGCATGTTCCAGTAGGCGAAACGGGCGCCCGGCCGGGCCGTCTCCAGCAGCCGGCCGTAGACCGCCTCGCTGGTCGCCTCGTCCATGTACTCGAAGATGTCCGACAAATTGAAGCCGTCGAAGCCGCCACGCTCGGCGAGAGCCACGGCGATCTGCTCGGCGGAGCCTTCGAGCAGCGACAGCCGGTCGAGGTTCTCCCGGACGCGCGCGAAGACGTCGGGCCGCAGCCAGTGGGGGAGCGTGTGGGTGAAGTTGCCGTTCAGGATGTAGCCGATGTAGGGGTTGGCATGGACGGGGAGCACGGTCAAGGCGTACCGGGTGCGGCCGAGGATGCGCTCGGCGACGGACCCCTCGACGTAGCGGAAGAACTCCGGATCGCGGCCGAGCCGTCCCATGACGAAGCGGCTGAAGAAGACCCGGAAGAGCAGCCGCCAGCGCCAGGTGTCCCAGGTCCGGTCGTAGAAGTCGTGGCGGGCCGCCTCGTCCTTTTCGGCCAGCAGGCGCCCGATCGTCCGCCGGCTGTGGACCAGCGGCAGGATGCGCGTCCGGAACAGCCGGAAGTAGCTCTCGAACTTGCCGTGATGGATGACGCCCCCCGCGAGCGCCTCGGGGCGATTACGCCAGAAGGAGCGCGCCCGTTCGGAGAGGTCCGTCTCCAGGCGCTCGAAGACGCGCTGTCTGTCGCCACTCGGGCGGACGCCGAGGAAGGCGAGCGCCTCTCCGTGGTCCAGCCGCCTAGCCACGGCGCGTTTGAGCTCCACCATCGCCAGCTGGGCCGCCGAGAGGTCGACGGCCACCACCTCGGCGCCGCCGGCGAGCAGGGAGAAGCTGTTGTCTCCGCCCGAGGCAATAGAGAGGATGCGCTTGCCCGGCGCCGGCCGGAGCGCGGCGCAGAGCACCTCCGCGTCCTCCCAGACGTTGGCGTAGCGGATCAGGTCGAATCGGGCGCGCTTTTCGATGCGGTCGGGCATGCCTACCGGGCTCTCCGGGCGATGTTCCTGAGTACGCGCACGGAAATCTATCAGCTCAAAGTCGCCCGACCGTATTCTCGGCTCTGACGTATCCAGGCGCGGCGTGATGTGAGTACAATGTGGATACGGAGGATCCATGAAATCGCGCATCATTCAAATTGGCAACTCCCAGGGCATCCGAATACCCAAGCCTCTTCTGGAGCAGACAGGGCTTCGGGAAGAGGTGGAGATCGTGGTCGAAGGGAATCGCCTCGTCTTGCGCCCCGTGGACCGGCCGCGGGCAGGATGGACGGAGGCGTTCGCGTCTATGACCGAACGAGGCGACGATGCCTTGCTCGACTATCCTGCGCCCCTGACGTCCTGGGACGAGGACGAGTGGCAGTGGCCATAAGCCGGTCCGAGGTGTACCTGGTCAACCTCGATCCGACGGTCGGCAGCGAGATCAGGAAAACCCGTCCCTGTCTGGTCGTGTCGCCGGATGAGATGAACCACTCGATCCGCACAGTGATTGTCGCGCCATTGACCACCAAGGGCCGCCCCTACCCGACCCGCGTCCCCTGCCGCTTCGCGGCGACCGAGGGTCACGTGGTCCTCGACCAGCTCCGGACCGTGGATGCCTCCCGGCTGGTGCGCAGGCTGGGCGAACTGGACCCGGAGACCATGAAGGTCGTCCTGGATACCTTGAGAGAGATGTTCGAGCCGTAAAGCCCGCTCAGACCAGCTCGGGGCTCTGCAGCAGGGCGCCGAGCAGCCGTTGCAGACTGACCGCCGCGGTCTGGGCGGCGGCGAGGACGTCGGCGTGGTCGATGGGGGCCTCGCTCATGCCGGCCGCGGCGTTGCTGACCATGGAGACGCAGAGGCAGCGCATCCCTATGTGGTGTCCGGCGATGACCTCGAGGACGGTCGACATACCGGTGACGTCGCCGCCGAGCGCCCGCAGCATCCTCTCCTCGGCGGGCGTCTCGTAGCTCGGCCCCGCCACCCCGGCGTAGACCCCGTCGCGCAACGGCACGCCGAGCTCGCCGGCCAGCCGCGTCGTGAGGTCGCGCAGGCGCGCGTCGTAGGCGTTGCCCATGTCGGGAAAGCGCACCCCCCACTCCGAGGGGAGCTGGCCGCGCAGCGGGTTGAGGCCCGTCAGGTTGATGTGGTCGCGGATCAGCACCAGGTCGCCCGGCCGCTGATCGGGCTGGAGGCCGCCGGTCGCGTTGGTGAGGATCATCACCTTGGCGCCGAGCAGGGCCGCCAGGCGCACCGGAAAGACGGTCTCGGCGGCGCTGTAGCCCTGGTAGGAGTGGAGCCTGCCCCTTTGATAAAGGACGGGCCGGCCGGCGACCGGCAGCAGCATCTCCAATTCGTGCGGGTGCCCCTCGACCGGGTGGACGGAGAAGGGGAGGAAGTACTCCAGGGCGACCGGCCCGTGGATGCGCTGGCCCAGCCCGACCGCCAGGCCGGACCCGGAGACGACCACCACCTCGGGACGCGGCCAGCCCAGCGCGTCCCAGCGGTCGACGGCCTCCTTGAGGGGGGTGGTGAGGTCTTCTTCCATGGGGCGGCGGAATCCTAGCAGGAGTTGCCAGCGCGTGGTCTAATCCGTCGCGCTCCCGCATCGGAGCCGGAGCGCTGCACTCAGGAGGATCCTATGAAGAAGACTCTTCTCAAGCTCGCGATCGCCTGCGCCCTCGCCCTGCCGGACCTGGTCTCGACACCCTCGGCCGAGGCCACCAAGTGCGCCTCCTGCAGCGAGCAGTTCAGGGCGTGCAAGGAGTTTTGCGGCACCAACAATCCCATCTTCACCTGCCAGGGCAGCAGCCCCTGCGGCGCCGTCTGCACCTGCCCGTAGAGTTCCCAAGTAGAATGCGCCACGGCGCCCGCCGGCGGCGGGTGCCCAAGCCCGAGAAGGGAGGGAGGCGGCAGCATCCATGTCCGAGCTCGACGAGCAGATCCAGAACCGGCGCGAGAAGCGCCAGCGCCTTGCCGAGGTCGGGATCCAGCCCTATCCCCACCGCTTCGACTGGGACCTGGAGCCGGCCGACGTCCACGCCCGGTACAGCGGCAAGAGCGCCGAGGAGCTGGAGGCGCTGGCGGCGGAGGGCCTCCGCGCCCGGGTGCCGGGGCGGGTCCGCTCGATCCGCGAGCATGGCAAGTCGGCGTTCGTCGATCTCCACGACGGCCGGGAGAAGCTCCAGCTGTTCATCAAGAAGGACCGCCTCTCCGAGACGGCCCGCCAGGTGCTGGAAAACCTCGACCTGGGCGATTTTCTCGGCGCGGCCGGCACGCTGATGCGGACGCGCATGGGCGAGCTGTCGCTGATGACCGACGACCTGACGCTGCTTTCCAAGGCGCTGCGGCCGATGCCGGAGAAGTGGCACGGCCTGGCCGACGTCGAGGCGCGCTATCGCCAGCGCTACCTCGACCTTGCCTCGAACCCCGAGTCGCGCCAGGTCTTCGAGACGCGGGCGGCGCTCGTGCGCGGGCTGCGCGAGTTCCTCGACGGCCGCGGCTTCCTCGAGGTCGAGACGCCGATGATGCAGATCCTGCCCGGCGGCGCCACCGCCCGGCCGTTCCGCACGCACCACAACGCTCTCGACCTCGAGCTCTTCCTGCGCATCGCGCCGGAGCTCTACCTGAAGCGGCTGCTGGTCGGCGGCATGCCCCGGGTCTACGAGATCAACCGCAACTTCCGCAACGAGGGGATCTCGACCCGGCACAACCCCGAGTTCACGATGCTGGAGCTCTACTGGGCCTACGCCGACTACCGGCAGATGATGGACTTCACCGAGGAGATGCTGACCGGGCTGGCCGGCAGGATCCTCGGCGCGGAGGCGCTCCCCTGGAAGGGGGAGCGGATCGACCTGGCGCGGCCGTGGGCGCGCTTCACCATGCGCGGCGCCGTGACCCACTTCGCGGGGATCGCCCCCGAGCGGCTGGAGGAGGCCGGGACGATCCGCGAGGAGCTGGAGGCGCGGCGGCTGCCGGCGCCGCCCGGCGGCGGCTACGGCCATCTCCTGATAAGCCTTTTCGAGGAGCTGGTCGAGGAGCACCTCACCGGGCCGGTGTTCATCACCGACCACCCGGTCGAGGTCTCGCCGCTCGCCAAGCAGCGGCCGGACGATCCGCGCTTCACCGAGCGCTTCGAGCTCTACATCGGCGGCATGGAGGTCGCGAACGCCTTCTCCGAGCTCAACGACCCCGACGTCCAGGCGGAGCGTTTCCGGCAGCAGATCGCGGCGCGCGAGAGGGGAGACGAGGAGGCGCACCTCTTCGACCACGACTACGTGCGGGCGCTGGAGCACGGCATGCCGCCGGCCGCCGGCAACGGCATCGGCATCGACCGGCTGACCATGCTGTTCACCGACCGCCAGTCGATCCGCGACGTCATCCTCTTCCCACTGATGCGTCCCGAGGCGGAGGAGGGTGATCGCTCCTGATGCCCAAACCCTCCTCGCTCCTCCTGCGCAACCTGCCGTTCCCCGTGCTGCTCGCGTTGCGGTATCTGAGGAGCACGCGCCGGGACGCTTTCGCGAGCTTCCTGTCGGCCGTGGCCGCCGGGGGGCTCGCCCTGGGGGTGGCGGCGCTGATCCTGTCGCTGGCGGTGATCTCGGGGTTCCAGGACGCTCTGCGCTCCGATCTGCTCGGCCGGACGCCGCAGATCGAGGTGGAGCTGCCGCCCGAGGCGGACGCCACGGTGGCCCGCGACGCGGCGCTCGAGGTGCCCGGGGTGGTCTCGGCGCAGGTCCAGGTGCGCGGCGGCGGCTGGATCGTGGACGGCGACGGCGTCCAGCCGGTCGAGCTGATCGGCTTCGAGGGGCGGGTGCCGGCGTCGTTCCCGGGAGCCGCCGGCCGGCCGGAAGGGTTCTACATCCCGACGGCGGTCGCGACCCGGTGGGGGATGACTGCGGGCAAGACGGTGGAGGTCGTGTCGCCGCGGCCGACGCTTTAGCCGTTCGGCCCCCAGCCGCGCGTACGCAGCCAGCGGCTCGCCGGCACCGACGAGAGCGTGGCCGCGGCACGCTGAGCCGTTCCTCGGAGGGATCTGATGCGGTGATGCCTGATGATGATGGTGATATGATGCGGTGATGCGGACGACGCTCGACATCGACGACCAGATGCTGGCGATCGCCCGGTCCCGGGCCCGGGAGAAGGGGGTCTCGCTGGGCGCGGCGGTCTCGGAGCTGATGCGCAAGGGCCTCGAG
>JBKKAU010000334.1:0-8515 GCA_046714475.1 Thermoanaerobaculia bacterium | reverse complement strand
GTCCAGCCGGGGCGCCGCCGTCCTGGCGGCCTCGGCGCCGGGCTCCTCGCGGGGTATGCCGAGGCCCTCGAGCCAGCGCGCCGTCTCCTCCTGGCACTCGCGCAGGGCGCGGTGCCAGAAGAGCGAGGCCAGCGCCAGGGCGATCCCCAGCGCGAAGAGCGCCACGCGCAGCACCGGTTCGGCGCGCGCGAAGCCGGAGGGCTTGACGGAAGGCATTCTGCCGACCATCGTAGCAGTAGTATCCTTCTCCCATAGATGTCTTCCGCTTCGGTCCGTTTCCGTCCGCCGCGGCTCACGCCGCCGGTGGAGATCCGCTGGATGCTGTTGCGCGCCTTCGGCCCGGCCGGGGCGTCGTTCGGCGCGCCGGTCGATCCCGCGGCGGCCCTTGCCTTCGCCCGCCGGTTCGAGCTGTCGGCGCGGATCGCCTCCCGCCAGGGGCGGGCGCGCCTCGCGGCCGAATTCGGAGAGGAGACCGCCTCCGGCTTCCTGCGCGACCAGGCCGCCGCCGCGGCGCTCGGGATGCGTCTCCTGGCGGTCGTCCGCGACCTCGCGACGGCCGCCGAGCCCCTCGGCCTGCCTCTGGTTTTCCTCAAGTTCGCCGCCCTCGACGGCGCCGGGCTTTCCGTGGTCGGCAGCCGGGAAGCCTGCGACGTGGACGTGCTGGCGCCGGCCGGGCGCGCCGGGGAGCTCCAGCGGGCGCTGGTGACGCGCGGCTATCGCGACTCCGGACTGCCCGAGGGGGAGCACCAGCTGCCGGCGCTCGGCCATCCCGGAGGCGGCAAGGTCGAGGTCCACCGGATGGTCCTGGGCGTCCGCCTCGCCGGCGGGGCATCGGCGACGGCCGAGGACCTGGAGCGGGCCGGGCTGCTCCTCCCGCTGTCCGCCCTCCCTGGCCGTTGCGCGATCCCGGAGGCCCGGGTGCTCGCGGCGCACGCCCTGGTCCACGGCATCGGGCAGCACGGCTCCTGGCCCGATTCCTACCCTCTCTTCAAGATGGTGGGCGACCTGATCGACCTCGGGTTCACCGGCGAGCGGCTGGCCCGGGAGACCGGCGTCTGGGTCGAAAGGGACGTCTCGGCAGCGGAAGCCGAGGCGGTTGGCCGGCTGTGCCAGGCGCTCGCCGAGGGGCGCGATCCGGCCGGTTGGGACGACGCGGCGGCGGAGACGGTGCTGCTCCGCCACCTGTTGGCCGGCCGTCTCGACCCGGACTACGCCGCCTCCCTGCGCCTGGGTCTGTTCCGACCGCAGCCGAGCGAGCGCGCGCCGGCGGTCCGCCTCGTCCGCCTGGTGCTGGACGCCGTCTTCCTCTCCCGCGCCCAGATCGACGCCATCTACGGCCGGCCGCGCCACCGGCTCGGCTATCTGGCGCGGCGCCTGGCCCGTCCCTTCGACCTCCTCTTGCGTCTCGGCACCTACGGCGCGCGGGCACTCAAGGCCCGGTCGTCGTAAGGAGGAGGAAAGGACGAAAAGGACTTCAAGGACAACAAGGACTCCCAAATTTTCTGGTCCTCGGAGTCCTTGTTGTCCTTGAAGTCCTTTTCGTCCTGCGGGCTCGTATACTCCCTCCCCGGTGAAAGGAGCCCGCGGTCCCTCCCGTCCGCCCGGTCGGCGTCCTTCCCGTGGCCCCTCTCCCGAGCCGCGGGGGCGTAAACCCGCATCCGCCGCGCGCGAGCGCCCGCCGCTCTCCCTCACGCTGGGGACGCTCGCCGTCTGGGTCCTGCTGCTGGTGCCGCCGTTCGTGGTGGTCCTCGCCAAGAGCTCGTTCCATCTACCCAAGCTCATGGTGAGCGAGTGGCTGGCGCTGCTCTCCCTGCTCTTCCTGGCCTGGCAGGTCCAACGGGTGGAGCGGGTCCGGTGGGCCGACCTCTGGCGCCTGCCCGCCCTGCGCGCTGTTCTTCCTTTGCTGCTGGTGGCGACCCTCGGGTCGCTGGCGACCGATCACCCCTTCCACGTCCGCGAGGCGCTGGCGGACCTCTGGATCGGCGCCGCCTGTCTGGTGGGATGGAGCGTGGGATTGCCGTCCGGACGCCTGGAGCGTCTCCTGCGTTGGCTCCTCTGGCCGGCTTCGGCGCTCGCTCTGATCGGCATCCTGCAGTTCCATGATCTCTTCCAGCCGCTGGCGATCTACGGGGTCGAGTACGACCAGCGCCTCGCCCTCACCTCGACCGCCGGCAATCCGGGAGACCTCGGGGCCTATTTGGTGCTGCCCTGCCTGATCGCGCAGTGGCTTCTCGCGCGGAGCTTTTCGACAGACGCGCCCGGTACCCGCTGGGACCGCTGGGGGATCGTGGCGGCCTTGGCGCTCTGCCTCTACGCCCTGCTGCTCACCCGTACGCTCGCGGCCCTCGCCGCCCTGGGCCTGGCGAGCCTGATCTTCTGGGGGCTGCGCCTGCCGCGCCGCCGGGCCGTCCTGCTGCTCGCGGGCGGCGCGGCGCTCGCCGCCGTCCTGGTGCTCGCCGTGCCGCCGCTGCGGGAACGGGTCTTCGAGAAAGCCACCCAGGCGCGGCAAGGGCAGATCAACGCCCTGCTCACGGGCCGGCTCGACGGCTGGAACGCCGCGCTCTGGATGCTGCGCGAGAACCCCTGGACCGGCGTCGGACACGGCGCCTTCCGTCCGGAGTACGTGCCCGCCAAGCTCGCCCTGCTCGACCGCGGCGTCGAGTTCTATCCGCAGCAGGTCCTGGTCGTGTTCGCCAACGCCCACAACGAGTTCCTGGAGGTCGGCGCGGACTCGGGATGGCCTGGGCTGCTCGCGCTGGGCTGGGGGCTGTGGGTTCTGGGGAGCTCCCTGCGTCGCCGGGCCGGTGAGACCGGAGATTCCGGAGACGGCGCCTTCACCTGGGCCGGGGTGGCGGCCCTGGTCGTCCTGTCTCTCGCCCACTTCCCCTTCCGGATCGCCCTGGTGGCCTTCCCGGCGCTCCTCTTCCTCGCCTGGGTGCTGCGGCCCTTGGCGCCGGCCACCGAGGACGCAGCGGCGTGAAAGGGCGCGCTCTCGCCTGGCCGCTGGTGATCCTTCTCGGGATCGCCCTGCTCGCCCAGACCGACCGCTGGCGCGACCGGATGCTCGCCAGCCGGCTGCTGCGCCAGGTCGAGATCCTCTCCAGTCAGGCCCTTGCCAGGGGCCGGGCGCCAAGTAGGCTGATGGCGGCCAACCTCGAAGCCCTGCGGCGCGCCGAGGCCCTCGATCCGGTCGAGATCGGGATCCCGATCGCGCGCGGTTCCCTTTTCCTCCTGCAGGGCAGCCCGCGGTCCGCCATCGAGAGCTACCGCGAGGCCGAGGCGCTGGAGCCGCGGCCGGAGATCCACATGAACCTCGGCCAGGCGCTGCTCATGACCGGCGAGGTCGAGGAGGCCCGCCGGCAGTTCGCGCTCGGCGTGCGGCTCAACCCGCAGCTCGCGGCCGAGGTGCCGGCGGCGGCGAGGTGACCGGAGCCCTGCGGCTGGAGACCGCGGTCCGGCCCCGGCCGGAGGTCCTCTTCCGGGAGCTCGGGGAAGAGGCCGTGGTCCTCGATCCGGAGTCCGGGATCTACTACGGCCTCAACGAGGTCGGCACGGCCGCCTGGAAGCTGCTCGCCGGCGGCGCCCGGCTCGGCGAGGTGCGGACCGCTCTGCTGGAGATCTACGAGGCCCCGGCCGAACGCGTCTGGGAGGATCTGCTCGAGCTGATCCGCGGTCTGGAGGAGAACCGGCTGATCGAGGTGCTTGAGCTTTGAGACGAAGAGCTTTGTAAAAAAGAGTTGATTGGCGCTCTTTGGAGCCGTCCAATACCCGGCTTCCTTCTTCAACTTACGTTGGCCTGCCTCTTGCACTCGCCTCGAATCGGCTTGGATCAAGGCACACCCGCCGTGAGGCGGGGCCGCAAAGCCAAGGGGTCTCGTTCTGAGATTGCCCGGCTGCCGAAAAGCCCCCAAACAGCTGGACCTAGGAAACGGATACGGGGGCGGTGTCCAAACATCTTCAGCAGTTCTCCTGTCCCCCTTTCCATAGACGGTGTGTTGTCAGCGCATTGTGCGCTTGAGTCTCTGTAGAACCGATTGGAACGGACCTGAGAGGAGAAACTGCTATGACATTCCATCGGACCCTGAGGACATTGACTGCCCTCGTCGTCCTGGCGGGCCTCGCTGTACTTCCGGCAGCGGGAAACGCCGACCCCCTGGCCCCCTTTATCGATCTGCAGGAGAAAGGCCTGACCGTCGTGTCCGACGGAGAAGGCCTGGTGGGGTGGGGGGGCGGCCCGCGCGACCTCACCGTCAACGTCCAGGGCACCGTCCGCTTCGCCCTGCTGTATTGGGCCGGCCGCCAGCGCCCCTGCGCCGAGACCTCGCCCGGTAACTGCGCTCCGCTGGTCCAGCCGTTCAAGGACCAGGAGGTGGTTTTCAACGGCACGGCTTTGACCGGCACGATCATCGGCACCGAGACGCAGCCGGTCACCGGCGGCGGGCCGATCCTGAACATCGGCTATTTCGCCGATGTCACCTCGCTCGTGACGGCGGCCGGCCCCGGCCTCCACAACTTCTCTTTCGCCGATGGCAACGCGGCGAGCAATCTCTGGCGGTTCAACGGTGTGAGCCTGATCGTCGGCTACACCAACGCGAGCGATCCGAATACCTATCGCTTCATCCTCTGGGACGGCCTCGACTCCGCGTTCGGCCCCGACCCGACGCCGGGTCAGACCCGCGTCACGGTGCCCGCCAACCTCAACCATGGCGCCAACACGTCCGCCCGCCAGGCCCAGCTCTTCATCGTCATGGGCGACGGCACCGCGGACCGGCCGGACCACGTCACGATCAGCAACAACCCGACCTCTTTCAACGCGCTGGACGGCACGAACGGCCCGCAGTGGGACAACGACGAGATGACGATCGACATCCCGGCCGGCGTCGGCACCACCACCGTCCAGGCCTTCTCGGCCCCCAACAACCAGAACCCCGACAGCCTGCTCTGGGAGGTCGTGGCGATCCGCGTCCAGCAGCTCGACACCGCCAAGCCGACCTGCCCGACGCAGCTGGTGACCGGTCCGCCGGCCCAGGCCATCACCACGTTCCGTGACACCGGCTCGGGCCTTGCCGAGCTCCTGGTCACCCGGTCGGAGAACGCCGACACGGTGGTGCCGCCGTTCACCGTCGGCACGACCGACCCGGTCGTCGTCACCTCGACCAAGATCGACCAGACGAAGCGCGCCCGCATCGAAATCCGGGCGACCGACCTCGCCGGCAACGTGGCGCTCTGCGACCCGATCCACACGCTGGTGGTACGCCAGACCGGCCCGTCGGCCGGCACCGCGGACCTGACCTCCAACGACGTGCCGCAGGCCGAGGACAAGGTGACCGTCATCAACGGCAGCCCAGGCCTCGCGACGCTGGAAGTCCGGGTCAACGGCCAGAAGTTCAAGGCCTCCGGCCTCAAGGACGGAGAGAAGGTGACGCTCGACATCTCCTCGGCCATGCGGCCGGGCGACAACACGGTCAGCCTCAAGGGCACCGGCAAGCCGGGCGGCTGGGCCGACGTGTTCATCTGGGACGGCGTCAGCCAGTAGACGGCGCGGATTTTGCATTACGACCTGGTGTTCTCTTGGGCACCAGGTCATTGACTCCAAGGAGGAGCATCCCATGACGAAGAAGCCGTACAAGAAGCCGGTGCTGCGGCGCCTCGGCCTGCTCCGGCAGGTCACCCGGTTCAGCTTCTGAGGGGTTGTGGATAGTGGACGGCGGGGCTTCGCGCGAGCGGAGTCCCGCCGGTCTTTTGGCGGGTGAACCGCCCCTGGGGGGAGGGCTTTCCATATGATCCGACCGGAGGATCGTCTCCGGAGGCGGGACCGCGTGCTCGTCCAGCGCGCGGCCGACAAGCAGATCCTGCTCGACCTCGACGGCGGGCAGTACTATGCTCTCGACGAGGTGAGCGGCCAGGTCTGGGACCTGTGCGACGGCACGCGCAACGTCGCCACCGTGATCGAGACCGTGTGCCGCAGCTACGACGCGCCTCCCGAGGTGATCACCGAGGACGTCTGGACGTTCCTCGAAGAGCTGATCGATGAAAAGCTCCTCATCGTGGAGGCCTGAGACCCCGCTCGGCAAGGCGGTCTTCGCCGCCCGCGTCCTGCTCTTCGCCGCCCTGGGCGTCCCGTTGCTGCTGCGGCTGGTCAAGCTGCCGGACCTGCGGTCGTGGCTCGAACCGGAGCGGGAAGCGCCGCCGCTCACCGACCTCGCCGCCGTCCAGACTCTGGTGCGACGCGTCGACCGCCTGCTCGCCCTGGGCAGACCCCTGGTCCGTTCCGCCTGCCTGACCCGCGGCCTCACCCACTACTACGTGCTGCGCCGGGCCGGCGCCGACGTCTCCCTCCGTTTCGGGATGGGCAGGATGGATCACGAGGTCGCCGGTCATTGCTGGCTGGTCTTCGCCGGCGAGCCGCTCGCCGAGAAGCGCGACCCCCGGCCCTTGTACATCGAGACCTACAGCATCTCGCGGCTGGGCACTCCGGACCAGCCCGCCGTCGCCGCCGCGGAGGCCCGGTGACCCCGCGCTCGTACCATCTGCACGGTCTGGGGCTCGCCGTCTCCGCCTGGGACGACGCCGCGGCGGCGCTCCATGCCCGGCTCGCCTGTCTGCCCGCCGGCCGCGCCGGTGACATCGCTCCGGAGCTGGCCTTCGAGCTCTGCGCGGCGGGCGAGGGGGAGGAGCACCCGCTGGCCCGCCCGGCCGCGCCCCGCCCCGTCTACGACCCGCCGCTCGGCGAGGTGGTCTACGACGACGGCGGCGACCTCCTCTACATCGAGCACGGCCCGCGCCTGCGGGTGCTCGCCGAGCCCGGCGCCGGCCGGGTCCGCATGTCCGCGCTCGGGCCCGACGAAGGGGATCTCTGGCTGCTCTCGCACCCGCTGTTCACGGTGCCGCTCGCCGAGCTGCTCAAGCGCCGCGGCCTCTACAGCCTGCATGCCGCCGGGCTCACTTGGAACGGCAGGTCGCTGGTCCTGCCCGGCACCAGCGGGTCGGGCAAGTCGACCCTCTCCCTCGCCCTGGTGCGGGCCGGCTTCGGTTTCCTCGGGGACGACACCCTGTTCCTCGCGCGGCGGCCGGAAGGGTTGCGCCTCCTCGCCTTTCCCGACGAGGTCGACCTGACCGACGAGACGGTCGCCTTCTTCCCCGAGCTGGGATCGTTGCTCGGCGAGAACCGGCCCGGCTGGCGCAAGCGCCAGCTCCGCGCCGACGAGACCTACGGCGCCGAGATCGTCTGGGAGTGTGGCCCCGGAGTCCTGGTCTTCCCCCGGGTGGCCGGCCGGGAGGAGAGCACGCTCACCCCGATCGGCGCCGACGAGGCCCTGCTGGAGCTCGTCCCCAACGTCCTGCTCACCGAACCGCGCTCCTCGCAGGCCCACCTCGACGCCCTGGCCGAGCTGGCGCGGGCCAGCGAGTGCTACCGCCTGGAGACCGGCCGCGACCTCGACGCCGCCGTCCGGCTGCTGCGGGAGGCCGTCGGATGACCCGCGAAGACTCCATCCTTTCTCTCTGCAGCCGGCAGGAGTTTCTTCCCGAGCACCAGAGGGCGGTCGAGGGTCTCTGCCGGGGCCGCGAGGTGCGGTGGGAGGCCCTCGCCGCGGCGGCGGAACGGCACGGGGTGGCGCCGGTCGTGGGCCAGAACCTGCGCCGGTGCGACGCGGCGGCGCTGGGCCTGCCGGCGGCGGTGGCGGAGCGGCTGGAGCTGGCCTTCTTCGAGAACGCGGTCATCAAGGAGCGGGAGGCCGAGCGGCTCGCCGCGGCCCTCGGCCGCCTGCGCGAGGTCGGCTACGAGGCGATGCTCCTGAAAGGCGCCGCCCTCGACTTCCTGGTCTACCGCGAGCCCTGGGTGGTCGTCTCGCGCGACATCGACCTCGTGCTGCGGCCCCTCGCCGGGCGGACGCTCGACCCGGAGGAGAAGGCGGTCCGGCGCTCTTTCTACCGCAGCGGCATCGAGTGCGACCTGCTCACGCACCACGACGTCACCATGAACGGCGTCCTGCCGGTCCGCTTCGACAGCATCTGGGAGGCGGCGCGGCCGGTCCGGTTCCGGGGGGCCGAGGCCCTGGTGATGGGACCCGAGGACCTGCTGGTCTCGCTCTGCGTCAATCTCTGCCGCAAGCGGTTCTTCCGTCTCAAGGGCCTGTTCGACGTCGCCGAGACGGCGCGGCTCCTCCCCGGCCTCGACTGGGACCGTCTGGCCCCGCGGGCGCGCGAGCACGGCTGCGAGGGGATCGTCTACACGGCGCTCCTGGCCGCCCGCGAGACGCTCGGCGCCTCCTTCCCGGAAGGGCTGCTCGCCGGGCTCGGCGTCCCCGCCGCCCGGGCCTGGGCGCTCCGCCGCCTGCTGGAGCGTGCCCTGCGGCGCTCCTCGATGATCGATGGCGGGAGCGGGTTGTCCGTGCTGCTCCCCTATCTCAGCTACCGCTGGCCGGAGGCCGGGCGGTCGCTGCGCTTCACCCTGACCCACCGGGCGCCCGAGCACCACCGTCACCCGCCCGGAACAGGTTCCCCTGGGTACGCG
>JBKKAU010000333.1:0-13215 GCA_046714475.1 Thermoanaerobaculia bacterium | reverse complement strand
GTATTCGATCTCCTGTTCGAGCGGGATCGCGTTCATGCGTACCCTCCTTCTCCTCGACAGGTTGCGGGATCAGAGCACGAAAGCTCGTCCGGACGCAACGATTGGCCAGGGCTCATAGTAGCATGGCGCCGCAGAGGCTTTGATTGGCTATGGCCGTCACCACGAGGTGCCAGGTACTTCGTTGGGGTAGCCCTGGAGCGCTCCGGCAGGCCCAGCGAAGGTTTCGTCGCGAGGCTGATGCGGACCGGAGAGCCGCCGGAAGCTCCGGGAACAGCGCCGGACGGTGGCGGGCCCGTTTTTCTGGTGAGCAGCAGTGTTTTTCCATGTGAAGGAGCCGTTTTCCAGGTAGGCGTTGCCGTTCCCCTTGAAAGCGGCGCCATTTCTCCTCCAAGCGGCGCCGTTCCTCTGCACAGCGGAACGACTCCTCTGTGCGGCGGAGCCGAGTTTCTCCCTGGAGTTGCTGTTTCTCTGGCGAGCGACAAGGCATCTCTCGTTGGCGGAGCCGTTCTCCTGGTCGGCGTTGCCGTTTCTCCAAGCGGAGTTGCCGTTCCTCTTCAAGGCGGCGCCAGTCCTCCGCACAGCGGAACGGCTCCTCTGTGCGGCGGAGCCGACTTTCTACCTGGCGCTGCCGTTCCTCTCTTGAGCGGGACCGCCTCTCCATGAGGAGGGATCGTCCCGCCGCACAGAGAGGCGGGCTTTCCTGACGGAGGATAGTTCCCGCTCTCCGGCGGCGGCGTCTTTCCTCGGAGAGGAACGGGGCCGCTTCCCGGCGGGTCGATCCCGCTTCGAGGAGGAACGGCTCGGCGAAAGCCTGGAACGACCGCGGAAGCTTCGGGAGCGGCTCCCGACTTCTTTGGCTGGCGCCGCGGCGGCTCTGCTCACGCTACAATCCTGGAATCAGGACAGTCGCGCCGGATACATCCAACCACGCTGATTGAAAAGTTGTTGTATGTACTCTGCAAGGAGGGACGGATGAGCTGCCGCGAGTACAAAGAGCGCAAGCGCCCTGTCGAAAGTGAGACGCGAAGCCCTGGAACGCAACCGCTGAGCGGGACCCATGCTCCGCCGCCTCGCCGTAGCATGATTGCCCTTACCCTGGTGTTGATCCTCTGCGCTGTTCCGGCGAGGAGTGATGAGGTTGACGAGTACGTCAAGGCACGGATGCGCAATCTCCATATCCCCGGCGCCTCGCTCGCCGTCGTCCGCGACGGTCAGATCGTCAAGGCGCAGGGTTACGGCATCGCCGACTTGGAGCTCAACGCCCCGGCTACGAAAGCCACTGTTTACGAAATCGGGTCGAACACCAAACAGTTCACCGCCGCCGCCGTCATGATGCTGGTCGAGGAGGGCAAGGTCAGCCTCGACGACGCGATCACGAAGTATTTTCCCGAAGCGCCCGAGACGTGGGGGCGCATCACCGTCCGGCATCTGCTCAGTCACACGTCTGGTATCCAGAACCACGTCGCCGTGCCGGGCTACATGGGTATTTTCAAAACCGACCTCCTCTTGGAAACCACGCCTCCACGCGACGAGCTTCTCGAGATGTTCTTCAAGCTGCCGCTGGAGTTCCAGCCGGGCGAGACGTGGGCGTATGACAACACAGGTTATTACCTGCTCGGAATCATCGTCGAGAAGGCGAGCGGTATGTCGTTCTGGCAATTCCTGGACGAGCGCATCTTCAAGCCGCTCAGCATGACCGCCACCCGCAACACGGACCCGCGGCCGGTGGTCCCGAATCGCGCCTCCGGCTACGAGTGGGTGAACAACGCGTTTGAGAACCGCCCCGTCCTGATCCCGGCCATAGGCTTTTCCGCGGGATCTCTTCTTTCCACCGCCGAGGACATGGCGAGGTGGGACGCCGCGCTTTCTACCGAGAAGGTGCTCAAGAAGGCGAGCCTCGAAACGATGTGGGCTCCCGCCAGGACGAACGATGGTACGGCGGCGTCTTTCAACTACGGGTTCGGCTGGTTCGTGGACACATATCACGGCCGCCGTCTCGTCCAGCACAGCGGCGGCACGCCGGGCTTCTCGTCCACCATCTACCGCTTCATGGATGACAGGCTCACGGTTATCCTCCTGACCAATCACTCCGACAAGATCCTCGATCAGCTGGCCATCGACATCGCGGGAATCTACGAGCCGGCGCTGAAGAGGCCGCAGGGGAAGACGGACCCTGACCCCAAGACTTCGCTGTTGCTGAGGGGAGCGTTATCCGAGCTCCTCCAAGGCAAGCACGACCCCGCCTTGTTCACGTCCCCGATGCGTATCTTCCTGAGCACGGCCACAGGGAAAGGGTTCTGGCAGTGGTTCGCCTCTCACGGCGAGTTGGAGTCTTTCACCTTCTCCGGCCGCGAGGACGCAGGCGACGGCCGACTCTTGCGCTACAAGGTGGTGTTGGGTGGGAATCCGTACTGGCTCTCCGTCAACGTCACGGGTGATGGGAGAATCGCTCAGATCTATTGGTGGTAAGGCCAGTCGTCAGGGGGTGGACAAAGCAGAAGACGCCGCCCCGGCTGGAGCGGCGTCTTGGGATCCACCAGATCGTCCCATGATGAGCCGCCCGCCAGGGACAGACGGCTCATTGGAATGGTCCGACGTTCTTTACTGAGCGGGGCAAAGCGTGACGGAGAGCCACGCTCCACAGGTGGTGGTGCCGCTGTCGGACTTGCAGCGTGTCGTGGGATCGACCGTCGGGCAGTAGGAGCAGCTGCAGGGCCTGACCGGTGCAGCGAACGAAGTGAGAGCCGTGGTGAAGACGATCAGGGCGAGGGCGAGGGTCCGGGCAATCTTGGTCAAGCTCATTGAGTCTCCTCTTGGTTGAGTCGCATAGCTTAGTGCGAATAAGTCTCTGTGGCAAGGCAGTGCGCGGAGGCGAGAGGGGCCTCCGGGGCTTCCCTTTGCGGGAGCCTGCCCGTGATACCATCCGGGTTGCATCCTGGCGGGTGTTCGTGCTCTGATTCCGCAACCCGTCGGTGAAAGGAGACATGCATGGGCGCGATTCCGCTCGAGAAGGGGATCGAATATCCCACCTCCGACGGCCAGCCCATGGCCGAGACGACCCATCATCAGACCGTCATGATCGACCTGATCCATGGTCTGAGGAGCCACTATGCCGCGGTGCCGGACGTGTGGGTGGGCGGCAACCTCTTCCTCTGCTATGAGGAAGGGAATCCGGCGGCCGCCCTGGCTCCGGACGTGCTGCTGGCCCGCGGGGTGGAGAAGTGGCCGCGTCCCAACTACCTGTTGTGGGACGAAGTGCCGCCGAGCCTGGTGGTCGAGGTCACCTCGCGGTCGACGCGCCGCGAAGACCAGAAGAAGAAAAAGTACATCTACGAGCGGATCGGAGTGGAGGAGTACGTCCTCTTCGACCCGTATCGAGAGTATTTGCGCCCCCCGCTCCAGGGGCTTCGCCTGCGCAACGGCCTCTACCAGTCGATCGCGCTGGAGCCGGATGGCGGACTCATCCTCCGGACGGTGGACGTCAAACTGCTGCCGGAAGGGGATCGCCTGCGGATCATCGATTCCGTGACTGGAGAGCGCCTGCCGTGGCCGGAGGAAGAAGCAGCGGTGAGTGCCGAGGCGCGGGCGCAAGCGGCCGAAGCGCGGGCGCGGGCCGACCGGGAAGCCAGGGCCCGTCAGGAAGCCGAGGAGCGGGTTCGGGCCCTGGAAGAGGAGCTGATCCGGCTCCGCGGTGGACACGGCCGGCAGCAGTAGGTTTCCCCACAAGAAAAACCCCGGCCCGCTCTAAAGCGGCCGGGGGTTTTTCTTGATCCGCGAAAAGGCCGGGCGTCAGATGAACGTCTCGACCTTGGCCTTGCTGCGGAGCGCTTGGACCTGGGCCTGGACGGCTTCGCTGGTCTGCTTGTCCTTGAGCACGGAACCGATCCGGTCCTTGACCTGCTCGAAGGGGACCACGCCGGGTGGCCGGTGCTCCAGCATCTGGATGATGTGGAAGCCGAAGCGGCTCTCGACCACCGGGCTCACGCCGTTGGGCTTCAATGCGAACGCCGCCTTCTCGAAGGGCTCCACGGTCTGCCCCGGGGTGACCCAGGAGAGGTCGCCGCCGCGCTCCTTGGAGCCGGGATCATCCGAGTTCTCCTGCGCCAGCTTCGCGAAGTCCTCGCCGGCCTTGACGCGGCCGAGGAGCCCGTCGGCCTTCTGGCGGGCCTGCTGCTTCTGCTCGGGCGTCGCGCCTTCGGGCACCCGCACCAGGATGTGGCGCAGGTGGGCCTGCTCGGGCCGCTTCATCTGCTGCTGGTTCTGGTCGTAGAAGGCCTTGGCCGCCTGATCGGTCACCGGGGCGTTCTTGACCCTGGACTCGAGGTACTTCTTGACGATCGAGTTCTCCCGCAGCTCCTCCATGAGGTCCTTCTCGGTCATCTTCTCGCCGTCCAGCGCCTTCTTGAAGCCCTCTTCGCCGAGACGGGCGCGCAGGTCGGCGACCTGCGCCTTGACCTCTTCATCGCTGGCGGTGAGCCCCTGGGCCCGGGCGTCCTGGAGCATGAGCCGCTGGGCGATCAGGCTGTCGAGCACCTTGCGGTAGAAGTCCTGGGTGAGCGGCACCTGGCGGCCCATGCCGACGGCGAACTGCATCTGCATCCGCTGGGCCTCGGTGAGGAGGTCTTCCTTCTTGATCTCCTGGCCGTTGACCCGGGCCACGACCGCCGGGATCTTCTCCGGCGCGAGGTTCGCGGCGGCGGCCGGCGCCTGGCCGGGCGCGGTGCCGGGCTGTCCCGGCTGCCCCTGGGGAGCGGCTGGAGCCCCGGCCGTGGGAGCGGCTCCCGGAGCCTGCGCGGACGCCGCCGCCGCGTTCGGCGCGTTCGGGGCGTTCGGGTCGGTGGCGGCCTGCTCGCCCTCGGAGGCGGGAGAGCAGCCGACCAGGCCGGCCAGCAGGAAGGTGAACGACAGCGACAGCAGCTTCGACGTGTGACGGTATGGGGTCATGGGGTGATCGTCCTCGAGGGGGCCTTCGGGAGGGCGGGCTCCATGCCCGCGGCTCCCCATCTTAACCGGAATGGCGGCCGGATTATTCGCCAGTCAGGTGAGACGGCCGGTGGGGTAGGCGCGGAAATTGCTCTGGAGAGGGGTAACGGCCGCCTCCCGGAAGGAGAGCCGAGCATGATGCGCCCAGGGTCGCTCCTCAGGTTTCTCTCCTTGTTGCTCGTCCTCCCACGGCTGGCGGCCGCGGCCCCTGTCTCAGAGACTGAACGGGACTACCTGTTCCCCCCGAAGGATCTGGGGCAGGCCGCCGGGATCCTTCCGGGCAAGTCCTCCGGCGAGCGCGTCCAGTACCAGGCCTTCGACGGCGTCGTCTATACCCTGAACCGTTTTCCCGGACGGCATGTGGTCCTGTTGCTGCCCGACTCCTGGCTCGGGGAGGGGAAGCTCACGCCGGAGCGGGTCCGGACCTTCGTCGACCGCTCCGACCTCCTCTATGAAAGCTTCAAGGGGCTGATCGGACAGGAGCCGGGACCTTCCGACCGCCTCCTGACTATCGCCGTCGTCCGGACGTGCGGTTTCGGCTGCGGCTACGTCGGCGCCAAAGGGATCGAGATCTCTCCGGATGCCGGGGCGCTGTCCCTGGTCCAGCCGGACCTCGCAGCGGGGCTCGTACCCGCCGTGGTGGCGCACGAGATGGCCCACAACTTCGACCTCTGGAACGCCCGGCTGGGCTACTGGAGCGACTTCGCGCACGCCTGGACCCGCTTCTTCGACCACTACGTCTTCGTCTATGACGGGCAAGGGAGGCCGGAGGAGGGGCCGGGCGAGGTCCTGCGCCGCCTGGAGCGGGAGACGTTCGGCGCCTATATCGCCGATCCCGCGCTCTCCTGGGAGAGCTGCGTGCGCGATGGCGTCTGCGCTGTCCGCGTCGGCCGCGTCGACCGCAACGGGGCCTGGTCGGGGACGCTCTGGCGGTTGGCGCGGCTCCATGGGGCGCAGGCCATCCGGGGGTATGCGCGGTTCCTGGGCGGGCACGCCGGTCCGGAGCCTGGGATCCCGGAGGAGAAGAACGACCTGCACGTCGAAGCCCTGGCGGCCGGGGCCGCCGCGGACCTCGGGTGCTACGTGGACGCCTGGCGCTGGCATGCCTCGCCCGCGGCGCGAGACCGGATGACGGCCGCGCACGGGCCCGGGAACCCTTTCTGCGATGACCTCGACGGCGACGGCCACGACCCGTTGCGGGGGGATTGCGACGACGGCGACGCGTGGCGTCACCCCGGAGCGGAGGAGCTCACGAACGACGTGGACGACGACTGCGACGGAGTGGTGGACGACCTCCCGGCTGAAGAGCCGGCCTCCGGCGACTTCCCCGACCTGCAGCCGGTGCCCTTTCCCGGGACCGTACGCGGCGCCCTCTCGGGATGGCAGGACTCCGACCGCTTCACCCTGGACCTCCCCTCGCCGCGCCGGGTGCGGGTCGACTTCTGCTCCCTCCCGGACTTCGGCGGCTGGCTGTTCTTCCATCAAGAGGACGGGAGCTGGCTGGGCTACCAGTACACGCCCCGCGGCGGCTGCTCGACCCGGGCCTACAGCCTGGACCGGGCGGGGGCGTGGACCTTCTCGGTGGAGCTCAACGCGGATTCCCAGCCGGGCGGCTATGAGGTCACGATCTACGACGCCGAGCCGCGGCCGGCTATCGGGAGCGAGGGCGGCGAGGGCGGCGAGGGGACATCGCCCGGCGGTTTCTACACGCTCACACCGTGCCGGATGCTCGACACCCGCGAGGCGGCGGACGGCCCGGCCCTGGCCTCGGGCGGCGAGCGGACGGTGACGCTCCATGGGCGTTGCGGCGTGCCGCCGACGGCCCGGGCGCTCGCCGTCAACGTCACGGTGATCCAGCCGGGGGGCGCCGGGCACCTGGCCCTGTACCCGGCGGGAAGCCCGCCGCCGCTCGCCAGCTCGATCAACTTCCGCCCGGGCCGGACCCGCGCCAACAACGCCATCCTCCCCTTGGGCGCCGACGGCGCCGTCGCCCTCCAGGCCTATGTGGAAGGTGGGGGAGCGGTCCAGGTGCTGGTGGACGTCAGCGGGTACTTTGAGTAGGAATAAGGCGGCCCCCCGCCATCGTCTATACTTGGGGGTCGCGGCTCGCGGGCCGCAGTCTCGCCCCATTCCCGAAAGGAGCCCCAGAGGATGGCCGTCAAGGACCAGGAGCCGACCGTTCTGACCGAGGCGAACGCCCCGGCGGACTCTATCTATAAGGACGACGTCTTGGAGACCATGGCCGAGGCGCGCCAGCGGTGGGAGGGGGCGCGGAGCAAGACCGAGGCGCAGGGGCCTTACTGGAAACGGGACTTCACGACCGTCTCCGGCATGGAGGTGCCGCACCTGGTGACGCCCGAGCAGGTGGCGGACGTCGATGTCCGCAAGGAGATCGGCATCCCGGGCGAGTACCCCTACACCCGCGGCATCCATCCGACCGGCTACCGGGGCAAGCTCTGGACGATGCGGCAGTTCGCCGGCTTCGGCACGGCGGCCGACACCAACCAGCGTTTCAAGTACCTGCTCGCCCAGGGGCAGACCGGCCTCTCGGTCGCCTATCACCTGCCGACCCTCTACGGCTACGACTCGGACCACAAGATGTCGACCGGCGAGGTCGGCAAGTGCGGCGTCACCGTCGACACCCTGGCCGACATGGAGACCCTCTTCGACGGCATCCCGCTGGGCGAGGTCACCACGTCGATGACCATCAACTCGACGGCGCCGATCCTCTTCGCCATGTACCTGGCGGTGGCCGAGAAGCAGGGGGTGGACGTCAAGACGCAGGTCTCGGGCACGCTGCAGAACGACATCCTCAAGGAGTACATCGCCCAGAAGGAGTACATCTATCCGCCGCGCCCGTCGATGCGGTTGATCACCGATCAGTTCTCCTTCGCCGCGCAGCACGTACCGCGCTGGAACACCATCTCGATCTCGGGGTACCACATCCGCGAGGCCGGCTCGACCGCCCTCCAGGAGCTGGCCTTCACCCTGCGCGACGGCATGGAGTACGTCCAGTACGGCATCGACGCCGGGATGGACGTCGACGAGTTCGCGCCGCGGCTCTCCTTCTTCTTCAACAGTCACAACGACTTCTTCGAGGAGATCGCCAAGTTCCGCGCCGCGCGCCAGATCTGGGCGACGGTGATGCGCGAGCGCTACGGCGCCAAGAACCCGCGCTCCTGGATGCTGCGCTTCCACACCCAGACGGCCGGCTGCTCGCTGACCGCCCAGCAGCCGGTCAACAACGTGGTGCGGACGACCCTCCAGGCGCTCGCGGCGGTGCTCGGCGGCACCCAGTCGCTCCACACCAACGCGCTGGACGAGACGCTGGCCCTGCCGACCGAGGAGAACGCCCGCATCGCCCTGCGGACGCAGCAGATCATCGCCCACGAGTCCGGGGTCATCAACACGGTCGACCCGCTCGGCGGCAGCTGGTTCATCGAGGAGATGACCCGCCGCATGGTCGACGGTACTTTCGACTATTTCCGCCGCATCGACGACTTCGGCGGCATGGTCGAGGCGATCGAGGCCGGCTTCCCGCAGCGCGAGATCATGGACGCCGCCTTCGCCTACCAGCGGGCCTATGAGGACAAGGAGAAGCTGGTCGTCGGCGTCAACGCCTTCCGGGTCGAGAACGAGCCGCCGATCGACATCCTCCAGATCCCCGACGACCTGGCCGACCGGCAGATCGCGTTCCTGAACGACGTCAAGAGCCGGCGCGATCCGGGGGCGGTGGAGCGGACGCTGGACGTCTTGAAGAGGGGCGCGGCGGGCACCGAGAACACCATGCCGCTGATCCTCGACTGCGTGAAGGCCTACTGCACCGTGGGCGAGATCAGCGACGCCCTGCGCGAGGTCTTCAACACCTACGAGGAGCCGGCGGTCTTCTGATCCGTTTCGTTGATCTGATCTGATGGGAGAGGTGAGCCTATGTCCATCGGGGCAGGAGCCGCACGGGAGCTCCTTCTGTACATGTTGTGGGCCGACCGCCTGGTGCTGGCGGCGGTGCGCGAGGTCGATCCCGAGAACCTGAGGCGGGAGGCCGGGGTGAGCTTCGGCTCGCTGCTCGGCACCATGGTCCACTCGGTCGGGGTGCAGCGGCTGTGGCTGTCGCGTCTCGCGGGCAACCCGCTCAACCGCGCCCCTTCGCTCGACGACTACCCGGACCTGCCGGCCTGGATCCAGGGCTGGGAGGAGACCGCCTCCGGGCTCGAGGCCTTTCTCGCCGCCCTCAACGACGAGCAGCTCGCGTCGCCGCTCACCTGGACCAACCTCCGCGGCGAGACCTTCACCCAGCCGCTCTGGCAGGTGGTGCTCCACCTGGTCAACCACACCACCTATCACCGCGGCCAGGTCGTGTCGCTGCTGCGCCAGATGGGGCACGCGGCCCCTTCGACCGACCTCGTCTACTACTTCACCGAGCGCGCTTCCCCCGCGGCCGGTCCGCTTGCTCCCTCTGTTACAATCGCGCGCCATGAGCGATAGAAGGCTTCGTATCCTGATCGCCAAGCCGGGCTTGGACGGCCACGACCGCGGGGCCAAGGTGGTGGCGCGCGCGTTGCGCGACGCCGGCTTCGAGGTGATCTATACCGGTCTGCGCCAGACGCCGGAGCAGATCGCCGCCGCCGCCGTCCAGGAGGACGTGGACGCGGTCGGCCTCTCGATCCTTTCGGGAGCGCACAACAGCCTCCTCCCCGAGGTGACGCGCCTGCTGCGCGAGCAAGGGGCGGAGGACATCCTGGTCTTCGCGGGCGGTATCATCCCGGAGCAGGACATCGCGGGGTTGAAGGGCGCCGGCGTGGACGCGATCTTCCTGCCGGGGACCTCGACCCGAGACATCGTGCAGTACCTGGAAACCCGGTTCGCGGCTGCCTGAGCGCGGCTATCTGAGGAGGCGCAATGAGCAGACGGATCCTGCTGGCCGATGACAGTGTCACCATCCAGAAGGTGATCGAGCTGACCTTCATGGACGAAGACTTCGAGGTCCACGCGGTCAGCAACGGCGACGAGGCGGTCGCGCTGTTGCCGCAGGCCCGGCCCGACTTCGTCATCGCCGACGTCCACATGCCCGGCGCCAACGGCTATGAGGTCTGCCGCCGCGCCAAGCAGGAGCTGCCGGGTGTGCCGGTGCTGCTGCTGGTCGGCACCTTCGAGCCCTTCGACGAGGGGCAGGCGCGGAGCGCCGGCGCCGACTCGTTCCTGAAGAAGCCGTTCGACTCGCAGGAGCTGCTGCAGCGGGTCCAGGAGCTGCTCGCGGCGTCCGCGCCGCCGGCTCCAGACGCTCCAGACGTTCCGGCCGCTCAGGCTCCGGCCGTCATGGCGGTCCCCGAGCCGGCCCTGGAGGAGCCGGAGCCTTTCGCCTTCCCGGCCTCCGGCTTCGAGCTGGAGCCCGAGCCGGCCCGGCAGAAGGATCCCTTCCGGCTGGGGGGCGACGCTCCTTTCCCTCTGGAGGACACGTCCGCCTCGTTGGGTGGGGGCGCGCCTTTCCCTCTGTCTCTGGAGCCGCCGGAGCCGGAAGACCGCTCGTACGCCTTCCGGGACGACCGCCCGTTCCAGATCGAGGACGACTCGGTCCTGGAGGTGGCGGAGCCGCGCATCGGGTTGCGGAACGAGTCGGACGAGAGTCCTTACGCCGACCCGCAGGACCGGTTTATTGCCGATCCTCAGGATCGCTTTCGGGAAGACGAGGCTCCCGCCGCCTTCCCCCAGGCCTCCATGGGCTTCGGCCCGATGGAGCTCACCGACCAGGAGCGGCTGGGAGTTCCCCTCGGCCAGGAGCCCCTGGTCGAGAGCCTGGAGGAGGCCGAAGAGCGGATCGCCGAGGAGCGCCCGCGGACCTTCGACGTCGCGGCCCCCCACGAGCCGATGTCGCCGGGGGCCGGCGGAGCCTTCGCGCCGCCGCTGCCGATGACGGCTGAGGGCGGCGGCACCGCCGACAGCGGGGGCCGGAGCCTGAGCGACGACGACGTCGACCGGATCGCTCGCCGGGTCGTCGAGCTGATCGGCGACAAGGCCGTCCGGGACGTCGCCTGGGAAGTCATCCCGGACCTCGCCGAGGTGGTCATCAAGACCCGCCTGCGCGAGCTCGAAAGCCAGATCGACTGAGAGCGGAGTCCCACCCCGAGCGGCCCGTCTCTCCGGGCCTCCCACAGCGGCACGGCCCGGACCAGCGGGGCGCACGAGGGAGCGTGATCGACACAGCTCCCTCGTTTCATCCATGGAGGCGGCAGCGGTGAGCACGAGCAGCGAGACGGACCCGACGAAGACGGCGGAGATGGACAAGCGCTTCGACCCCCGGAGCTACGAGCAGTCCTGGCAGCGGCGGTGGGCCGAGACGGGCGTCTTCCGCGTCGAGGTCCCGTCGCTGAAGCCGCCGAAGCCGCCGTTCTGCATCATGATCCCGCCCCCGAACGTCACCGGGAAGCTGCACGTGGGCCATGCCCTGCAGTCGACTCTCCAGGATCTCCTGACCCGCTGGCGGCGGATGCAGGGCTACAACGCCCTCTGGCTGCCGGGGACCGACCACGCCGGCATCGCCACCCAGCTCATGGTCGAGCGCCACCTCGTCACCGAGGGGACGAGCCGCCGCGAGCTGGGCCGCGAGAAGTTCCTGGAGCGGATGTGGATCTGGAAGGAGCAGTACCACGGCAACATCCGCCAGCAGCTCGACCTGCTCGGCGCGAGCTGCGACTGGAGCCGCGAGCGCTTCACCCTGGACGCCGGCCTCTCCCGCGCCGTGCGCGAGGCCTTCGTCCGGCTCTACCAGGAGGGGCTGATCACCCGCGGCGAGTACATGGTCAACTGGTCGCCGGCGCTCGGCACGGCGGTCTCCGACCTGGAGGTGGAAGCCCGGCCGGTGCAGGGCAAGCTCTACCACATCGCCTACCCGGTCGAGGGAAGCGACGAGCGGATCGTGGTCGCCACCACCCGGCCGGAGACCATGCTGGGCGACACCGCGGTCGCCTTCCACCCGGACGACGAGCGCTACGCACACCTGCACGGCCGGGCGGCCGTCCTGCCCCTCCTCGGGCGCCGGCTGCCGTTCGTCCCCGACCCGGCGGTCGACCGCGAGTTCGGCACCGGCCTGGTCAAGATCACGCCGTTCCACGACCCGTTCGACTTCGAGCTGGCGCGCCGCCACGGCCTGCCCGGCATCTCGGTCATCGGCCAGGACGGCCGCATGACCGCCGAGGCGGGACCGGACTTCGCGGGTCTCGACCGCTTCGAGGCGCGGACCCGGGTCGTCGAGCGCCTGCGGTCGGAGGGGCATCTCCTCAAGGTCGAGGAGCACGCCCACAACGTCGGCCACAGCCAGAGGAGCGGCGAGCCGATCGAGCCGCTGGTGTCCACACAGTGGTTCTGCGACGTCTCCGGCATGGCGGAGAAGGCGCTGTGGGCGGTGCGCGACGGCCGTCTGGCGCTCAAACCCGAGAGCTGGGTCAAGACCTGGGAGCACTGGCTGGAGAACATCAAGCCCTGGTGCATCTCGCGCCAGCTCTGGTGGGGGCACCAGATCCCGGCCTGGTACGCCGAGGACGGCCGCTGCTTCGTGGCCCGTAGCGCCGAGGAGGCCGCGGCCCAGGCGGGGACCGACCGGCTGACCCAGGATCCGGACGTGCTCGACACCTGGTTCTCGTCGGCCCTGTGGCCGTTCTCGACCCTCGGCTGGCCGGACCGCACGCCGGACCTCGTGACCTTCTACCCGACCAACGTCCTGGTGACCGGCTTCGACATCCTCTTTTTCTGGGTGGCGAGGATGGTGATGACGGGGCTCCACTTCACCGGCGACGTCCCCTTCCGCGCCGTGCACCTGACCGGCCTGGTGCGCGACGCCGAAGGGGTGAAGATGTCGAAGACCAAGGGCAACGTTCTCGACCCGGCCGACCTGGTGGAGGAGTACGGCGCCGACGCGGTGCGCTTCACGCTCGCCTCGCTCGACAGCCCGGGGCGCGACATCCCGTTGAACCCCGAGCAGATCGCCGGCTACCGCGCCTTCGGCAACAAGATCTGGAACGCCGCCCGCTTCGCCCTGTCGCGCACCCAGGAGATCCCGGACGCGCGGGTGCGGCCGGAGATCGACCCCGAAGGGCTCGCCGCGCCCGAGCGCTGGATCCTGTCGCGCCTGTCGCGGGTGGCCGCCGAGATCGAGCCGCGTCTGGAGACGTTCCGGTTCGACGAGGCCTGCCACAAGCTCTACCACTTCTTCTGGGGCGACCTCTGCGACTGGTACAT
>JBKKAU010000332.1:0-2305 GCA_046714475.1 Thermoanaerobaculia bacterium | reverse complement strand
CGTCACCCACGCCGAGGTCCGGGAGTGGCAAGGGAAGCATGTACGCGTCCCCTTCGGCCGGCCGGTTGTCAACGTGCGTCTGCACGTGGTCGACCGGACTCTTCAAGCTTTGCCGATCGGCGTACCGGGCGAGCTGTGCGTGAGTGGCGTGGGGGTCGGCCGCGGCTACCTCGGCGAGCCGGCGCGCACCGCCGAGGTCTTCGTCCCCGACCCGTTCGGCGAGGCGCCGGGGGCGCGGATGTACCGCACCGGCGACCTGGTGACCCAGCTCACCGGCGGCGCGTTCGACTTCCTCGGCCGCATCGACCACCAAATCAAGGTGCGGGGCTTCCGTATCGAATTGGGCGAGATCGAGGCGGTGCTCGCCGAGCACCCCGGTGTGCGGCAGGTCGTCGTGGTCGCCCGCGAGTTGGAGGGGGCCGGCGGCGGCCCACGGCTGGTGGCCTATGTCGTGCCGGCGGGGGAGACGCCGCTGTCCCTGGCGCCGTCCACGGCGCTGTCTCTGGCGCCGTCCACGGCGCTGCTGGCGGACGAGCTGCGCGCTCTGGTGGGCGACTGGCTGCCGGACTACATGGTCCCCTCCGCCGTCGTCACGCTCCCGGCCTTGCCGCTCACCTCGAACGGCAAGGTGGACCGCAAGGCGCTGCCGGCGCCGGACGCGTCGCAGGTCGCGGCCAAGGCGCAGTACGTGGCGCCGCGCAACGCCGTCGAGGAGCGGCTCGCGGCCATCTGGGGCGAGCTGCTGGGCGTCGATACGGTCGGGGCGCAGGACGACTTCTTCCACCTGGGAGGCCATTCGCTGCTCGCCGCGCGGGTGGTGTCGCGCGTCCGCGAGTCGTTCCGGGTCGACCTGCCGCTCGCCACCTTTTTCGCGGGCTCCACGCTGGGCGAGCTCGCCGAGACCATCTCGGTGGCGCAGTGGGCGACCGAGGGCATGGCGCCCATGGCTCGGACACCCATCGGCACGGTCGGCGTCGGCGTTGGGCAGGAAGAGGATTTGGAGGTGGGGGAGCTGTGATTCCGGTATTTTCAGAGACCGATCGGGACGAGCAGCTCCGCGCTCTGCGCGAGCTGGCCGAGGCTGCCCTCGGCGTTTTTGGGCTCACGGGGGGAATGCAGGGAGCCACGCTCAGCCTGCTGGAGCACAAGCAGAACACGACCTTCCGCGTGGACACAGCCGAGGGGGAGCGCTACCTCCTGCGCCTCTGCATGCCCGGCCGCTACAGCCAGAAGGTGCTGCGCTCGGAGCTGCTCTGGCTCCTGTCGCTGCGCCAGGAGGCTGGGGTGGTGGTGCCGGAGCCGGTGCCGGCCCGCGACGGCTCGTTGCTGCCAGTGTTGCCGGTGCTCGCGGTGGACGGCGTCGAGCCCCGGGCCTGCGCCCTGTTCCGCTGGATCCCCGGCAAGCCGTTCGAAGGCGCGCTCACCCCGGAGCTGGTGATGCAGGCCGGGGAGCTGCTCGCCCGCCTCCATCGGCACGCCCAGGGTTTTCAGCCGTCCCGGGACTTCGAGCGTCCGCGCTGGGACCTGCCGCGGCTGATCGGCGACGGCGAAATCATCCCCCGTCTGCCCCCGGGCGCCGACGCCCTGCTGTCGCGGCGCGACCTCGACCTCCTGGACGAGGCGGCGCGCGTCGTCCGCGGTAAGGTCGAAGCCCTGGGCCAGGGGGCCGGCGAATGGGGGCTGATCCACACCGACCTCGAGCCGGACAATCTGATCGTCGACGGCGGCAACCTGCGGCCGATCGATTTCGAGCATTGCGGCTGGGGCTGGTATCTCTACGACGTCGCGGCGTCGCTGCTGCCGATGGCCGACAAGCCGGGTTTTCCGGTGCTGCGCGAGGCCTTCCTGCGGGGTTATGAATCAGTGCGTCCGCTGGCACCGGAGAGCGTCGCGAAGCTCGACCTCTTCCTCGTCGTCCGCGCCCTGTTCTCGCTGCGGCTGATCCTGCTGGAAGCGTGGGACCACCCGGTGCTGCGCGAGGAGGCGACGCGGCTCGTCCCCTACATGGTGGGCGGCATCCGCCGGGTGCTGGGCCAGGTCGCCGCCCCCGGGGAGAGGGAAGCCGTCGGACCTCTCTCTGTCATCCAGCTCCTGGCGCGGCTGCGCCCGCTCGGCATCCGGCTCTGGATCGAGGACGGCGCTCTGCGTTTCAGCGCCCCCAAGGGCGCGCTGACCGCGGAGCTGCGGGCCGAGCTGTCGTCCCGGAAGGCCGAGATCCTGGAGTTTCTTCAGGAGACGAGCCGCGGGGGGGCCCGCGGGGCCCCCGCCCCCCCCCCCCCCCCCCCCCCCCCCCCGCCCCCGCCGG
>JBKKAU010000331.1:0-28110 GCA_046714475.1 Thermoanaerobaculia bacterium | reverse complement strand
CCCCGGGGGCCCCCCCCCCCCCCCCCACGAGGCCGCGGTCTCGGTCATCACCCACGCCGAGGTCCTGGCCGGCTTCGACTCCCAGGGCGTAGCGGCCGCCTCCGGCCTGCTCGACCGCTTTCCCACCCTGAGCATCGACAAGGTTGTCGCCGACCTCGCGGCCCGGCTCCGCCGCGAGCACCGCTGGAAGATGCCGGACGCCCTCCAGGCGGCCCTCGCGAGCTACCACTCCCTGCGGCTCGCCACCCGCAACACCCGCGATTTCCCGCCGGAACGGCACCCGTTCGTGGTGGTGCCTTACATCCTGCAAGCCTGACCTCCTTCCCCGAAGCCGCGCAACGCCTCCAGGAACGTTCCAGGGGGCCGTTGGAAGGTTCCAACGGCTCCAGGAAGTTTCCAACCGCTCTTTGGAAGCTTCCTGGGGGCTTTGTAACCTTCCTGGAGAGGTTGGAAGCTTCCAACGGCGTCAGGAAGGTTGCAAAACCCCGTTGGAAGGTTCCTGAGCGCTTTGTCTCCTTCCAACGGCGTCAGGAAGTTTCCAACGGCTCTTTGGAAGCTTCCTGGAGGCTTTGGAACCTTCCTGGGGCCATTGGAACCTTCCAACGCGCCCAGGAACTTTCCAAGGGCGTTTTGGAACCTTCCTGACGCCGTTGGAAGCTTCCTGGAGGCTTTGTAACCTTCCTGGGGCCATTGGAACCTTCCAACACGCCCAGGAACCTTCCAAGGGCGCTTTGGAACCTTCCTGACGCCGTTGGAAGCTTCCGACGGCGTTTTGTAAGCTTCCTGGAGACGTTGTCCCGTTATCGGAGGTGCCTCTCCTGGAGCGCCACCCACGGAGGATTTGAAGTGAACGACTCCGGTCGCGCTCCGCCTCCGCCCTCGCCGGCCCCGTTGCATCTGCCTATAGACATTCAGCTATAATACGCCTCGTTCAATCGTTCATCACAACTTGGAGGAGACGCTGATGGTGAAGAAGTGCGTCCTTGGGACGGCTCTCGCGACCCTGCTTTGGACATCCGCGGTGCACGCGCAGAGCCTGGCCCAGACCCTCGGGGGGTGTGGAGGGGTGGCGCCGGCCCGGACGATCCAGGCGACCCCGTCGAACTACCGTACCCTGGTCACGGGCCTTCGGCCGGGCGACCGCCTGCTCCTGGCCGCTGGGAGCTACACCCAGGGCCTGCGTCTGCACGGCCTCAACGGCCAGCCCAACAACTGCATCGTCATCGAGGGGCCGGCGAGCGGCTCTCCGGCCGCCTTCCTGGGCAGCGACGCCTTCAACACGGTCAGCCTCAAGAACAGCAGCTATCTCATCGTCCGTAACCTGCAGCTCAACGGCCAGGGGCGCCTCGGCGACGGCCTCAAGGCCGAGGCGGACTCGACCTCCACCCACCACATCACGATCGAGAACCTGACGCTGGCCGGCTACAACTCGTCGGTGCAGCGGGTCGGGATCTCGACCAAGTCACGGGCCTGGAACTGGGTGATCCGCAGGAACACCATCCAGGGGGCGGGCACCGGCCTCTACCTCGGCAAGCCGGACGGCACCGCCGAGTTCGTCAACGGCCTGATCGAGCACAACCTGGTCTACAACACGCTCGGCTATGGTATGGAGATCAAGCACCAGAAGACCCGGGCCACCACCCTGGGCATTCCCGCGACCGCCACGACGGTCATCCGGCACAACGTCTTCAGCAAGGAGAGCGGCTCGCTCTCCGGCACCGAGGCGCGGCCCAACGTGCTGGTCGGCCACTGGCCACTCTCGGGAGCGGGCTCCTCGGACGTCTACCAGATCTACGGCAACCTGCTCTACCAGAACCCCTACGAGGCGCTGTTCCAGGGGGAGGGCAACATCTCCTTCCACCACAACCTGCTGGTCAGCCGCGGCGGCCCGCGCGCCCTCCGCATCCAGCCGCACAACAGCGTGCCGCGCAAGATCGACATCTTCCACAACACGATCGTCGCGAGCGGCGAGGGCATCCTGATCACCGGTGCCGATCCGGCCTATCCGCAGCGGGTGACCGGCAACGCGGTCTTCGCCGGCAAGCCGATCACGGGCGGCGTCCAGAGCGGCAACGCCATCGGCGCCTACAGCGCCGCGGTCAACCACCTGGTCAACCCCATGGCCCCGCTCGGCACGCTGGACCTCTACCCCAAGGCCGGCATGCTGCAGAGCACCACGCTGAGCGCCAGCGTCCTCACGGGCTACCTGGACTGGGGCCGCGACTTCAACGGCCTTTCTTACATCTGGACGTTCCGCGGGGCCTACGCGGGCTCGGGGGTCAACTCTGGCTGGCAGCCCTCCCTCACGATCAAGCCCTGACTCCTCTGGGACGGCGCGGTTTGGAAACGCGCCGCGCCGTCCTCTCCGCAGCCCTTCTTTACGCTCTTTCTCCCGGGGAATAATACGGATTGTGTAATGTTTATATGAGAGTCTCGCACGATCCCCGCCCACTTGGAGGAAGTCGCTCAATGATGAAGAACGTGCTCAGTCTGTCCTTTGCGGCCCTGTTGGCCGCCTCCGCGTCCCAGGCCCAGCCCCTCGATCAGGTGATCGGCGGCTGCGGCGGGGTGGCGCCGACCCGGACCATCCAGGCCAACCCGACCAACTACAGGACGCTGCTCACGAGCCTCATTCCGGGCGACCGCCTGCAACTCGCGGCGGGGACCTATACCCAGGGCCTGCGGCCCCATAACCTGACCGGCCAGGCCAACAAGTGCATCGTGATCGAGGGACCGGCGAGCGGCACGCCCGCCCTGTTCCTGGGCAGCGACGCCTTCAATACGATCAGCCTCAAGAACAACAGCTATCTGGTGTTCCGCAACCTGGAGCTCAACGGGCAGGGGAAGCTGGGGGACGGCGTCAAGGTGGAGGCCGACTCGGCCCACTCGCACCACATCACGATCGAGAACCTCAAGCTGACCGGCTACAACCAGTCGGAGCAGCGGGTGGGGATCTCGACCAAGGGCCGGGCCTGGAACTGGGTGATTCGCAGGAGCACGATCCAGGGGGCGGGCACCGGCCTCTATCTCGGCAAGCCGGACGGCACCGCAGAGTTCGTCAACGGCCTGATCGAGAACAACCTGATCGAGAACACGATCGGCTACGGCGTGCAGATCAAGCACCAGACGAGCCGTGCCACGACCCTGGGCATTCCGGCCAACGCCACGACCATCCTCCGCCACAACGTCTTCAGCAAGGCGCAGGGCGGGGCCACCGGCACCGGCGCGCGACCCGCCGTGCTCGTCGGCCACTGGCCGCTGTCCGGAGCCGGCTCGACCGACACCTACCAGGTCTACGGGAACTTCTTCTACCAGAACCCGGCCGAGGCCCTGTTCCAGGGCGAGGGCAACATCTCGCTCCACCACAACCTGTTCGTGAACCACAACGGGCCGCGGGCGGTCCGCATCCAGCCGCACAACAGCGTGCCGCGCAAGGTCGACGTCTTCCACAACACGATCGTCTCGGTCACCGAAGGGATCCTGATCACCGGCGCCGACGCGGCCTATCCGCAGCGGGTGACCGGCAACGCGGTCTTCTCGGCCAAGCCGATCACCGGCGGCGTCCAGAGCGGCAACGCCATCGGCGCCTACAGCGCCGCGGCCACCGCCCTGGTCAACCCGACGGGCGCGATCGGCCAGCTGGACCTCTACCCCAAGGCCGGCCAGCTCCAGAGCACCGCGTTGGACCTCAGCGCGCTCACCGGGTACCTGGAGTGGGACCGCGACTTCAACGGCCTCTCCTACATCTCGACCTTCCGCGGCGCCTACGCGGGGGCGGGCGTCAACCCGGGCTGGAAGCCGGCGCTGGCGATCAAGCCGTAAGATCTTGCCCTTCCCCTTCCTAAGGGACACGATGAATCACGCCCCTGCACCGAAATCCTGAGCAGCGGCTCTGTACAGGTGTAGGGGCGCAATTCATTGCGCCCTGCCGGCTCGCTCCTTGCACAACAATCTCCTTTCGGCAAATGGGCGCTGGCCCCCGTAGCCGGAGGAAAGGAGGACCGCCGATGAGAGACGAATCGAACAGCTTCCAGTCCACGGGCGAGGGCGCTTCGCCGGCTCTCTCTTCTCTCTCGGATCTGCGGGACTTCACGGTCGCCGACGGCGATCCGGACGTCCGCGGCTGGGACGTCTTCACGGGCGAAGGCCGCAGGATCGGCGAGGTGCACGACCTCCTGGTAGACACCGCCGCGATGAAGGTCCGCTATCTCGACGTGCACCTCGACCGTGAGTTGCTCTCGGCAGTGAAGAGGCCCACGGCCGGCGACCGCCACGTCCTGATCCCGATCGGCCGCGCCCGGCTCGACCGGCAGGCCGATCGCATCCTCGTCGACAGCCTGCGCACCGAGGACATCCTCGACCTGCCCGATTACGACCACGGTCCGATCAGCCGCGAGCACGAGGCCGCGCTGCTCCAGCGGTTCGACCGCGGCTATGTCCATGCCCCGGAGCGGGACTTCTACTCGCACAGTCTGTATGACGACGAGAGCTTCTACAGCAACCGCCGGCGCCAGTCCGGCACCGGCCACACCGAGAATGGGCGACGCGAGGAGGCGGCGCTGAACAGCAGCCGCGGCATCCTCTGATCCATCCCTGGGGACGGCCGGGGGGCGCCCTGGATCGTGTACAGTGCTCGCGATGATCCAGGCTCCCCCCTCCCTCCCGTCCCTGTCGGTCACCCTCGACGACGTGCGGGCCGCGCACGAGCGGATCCGCCCTTACGTCCACCGCACCCCGGTGCTGACCTCGCGCCAAGCCGACGAGACCGCCGGCGCGCGGGTCTTCTTCAAGTGCGAGATCTTCCAGAAGGTCGGCGCCTTCAAGGCGCGCGGCGCGTTCTCGCGCCTGACGCTGCTCTCCCCCGAGGAGCGGACGCGCGGCGTCGTGGCGTTCTCGTCGGGCAACCACGCGCAGGCGGTCGCGCTGGCGGCCCGCGAGCTCGGCGTCGCGGCGGCGATCGTCATGCCGTCCGACGCGCCGACGCTCAAGATCACGGCGACGCGCGGCTACGGCGCCCAGGTGGTCCTCTACGACCGGGCGACCGAGAGCCGCGAGGAGATCGCCCGGACGATCGCCGCCGAGCGGGGCGCGGTCCTGATCCCCCCCTTCGACGACGACGCGGTCATCGCCGGCCAGGGGACGATCGCCCTGGAATTCCTCGAAGACGTGCCGGACCTCGACGTGCTGGTCACCCCATGCGGCGGAGGCGGGCTCCTCTCCGGCGTCGCGGTCGCCGGCCGCGGCCTTCGGCCCGGCCTGCGGCTCTACGGTGTCGAACCCGAGGCGGGGGACGACATGAGGCGGTCGCTTGCCGCGGGGGAGCCGGTCGCGATCCCCGTCCCCTCGACCATCGCCGACGCGCTCCAGACCACCAAGCCGGCGGTCCGGACGTTCGCGATCGTCCAGGCCCTGACCGGAGGCATCCTGACGGTGAGCGACATGGAGCTGCGGCGGGCCATGGCGTTCCTCGCCTCGCGGCTCAAGATCGTCGTCGAGCCGGGCGGAGCGGCGGGTTTCGCCGCGCTGCTCCATGGCAAGGTCCCGGACGTCGCGGGCCGTACCGTCGGCGTCGTCCTCTCCGGCGGGAACGTCGATCCCGAGCGTTTCGGGGATCTCGTCTCAGGGATCGGGGTCTGAGGAGCTCCCGCCGCGAGCGGTAGGCCCCTCGTCCCCCTCTCCCCATCAGCTCGTACTACCTACCTTATCGGGAGAGGGGCCCTACGGAGTCTATTCGGTCAAGGTCTCGCCGACCCTCTGCAGGACCGCGCCAATCAGGTCATTGGATAACCAGACTCCTCGAGTCTTGAGATCCAATAGTAGAGGCGCGAGCTCTAGGGACTGATTCTGTCGCTTCGCTTCTACGAGCACTCCAAGAGTGCCTATGACCTGGAGCCCTAATTCTCGGGCTGCCGTCCGAGCCTGCCGATCGTCCGACAGCACCAGATCCGCCCGCCGGGAAAGTGCGAGACGCAACGCCGCAGCCTCTCCGGAATGGAGCCGTGAGGACAGAGTCTTGGGCAGGTCCGCCACAGGAGAGTACTCTGCGACTTCGGCCCACGGCGCGTCTCGGAGCTCCGTGCTCCCTGGAAGCCCCGCACCGGCCTGGACTACCTCTTTATAGACAGCGGTCGGTACCAGGACGCGGCCGTAGAGCGCTGCCAGGAGATCGACTCTCCCGATCAAGCTCAGATGGATGATCGGTCCCGCGTCTGCGACGACGATCAAGCCCCGGAGCCGATCTCTTTCGCCAATTCTTCGGCGTCGTAATCGAAAGGCGTGATGTGGTGCTCGCCCATGAGCAGAAGGAATCTTGCGGTCGGAATACCAGCCAGCTCGGCGGCCCTGCCAAAACCGAGACGGCGTGACCGGACCTCTTCCAGGAGCCACAGAAGGCGCATCTCGTCAGCGATCTCCACAGGCTTCCAGGGGCGATGCAGGAACACCTCATCAGGAAGATCGACCTCGACTGTCCGGATCCTGGATGCCGCCTTGCTCATGGCTCAAGTATAGCTACGCCGACCGTCCCAGGTACGCCTTCAAACGCGGCGCCACCGCCCGGCGGACCAGGGCGCTTTGGGCTTGCCAGCGGGCGGCGGCGTCGAGGTCCACAAGGAAGCGCGGCTCCTTGCCTTCGAGCACCGCGATCGGCTCGCCGTCGCGGAAGAGGACGCGGTTGCCGGCCAGCGCCGCGACGCGGTCGCCCGGAGTCGCGATGCCCACCAGGTTCAGCGGGTCCGAGGCGCTCACCGAGACCAGCGTGCCGCGGCGCGGCTCCTTGCGCAGCGCCCGCAGCCGTCCCACCGCCTCGGGCAACGCGTACTGCTCGCCCGAGAAGCCGTCCACGAACCGGCCGCCGCGGATCTCCCCTCGCGCCTCCAGCCGCCGCAGCACCCTGAGCAGCAGACCCCAGGACGGCGCCAGTGTCTCGCGCTCCAGGAGACGCCGAAAGACCACTCCGTAGCGGCGGAGCAACGCCCAGGCCGAGGCTTCGACCGCCTCGGGCGAGGGGTCGCCGTCCGTTGCCGGCTCCGTCCGCCGCAGCAGCGACCAGCGCCCGGCGTTCTCCATACTGAAGACCGACTCCCGCCGCCCCGTCCCCGAGCGGTCCACGGGCGGGCGCTTGTGCGCCGGGACCAGCAGGGCGCGCAGCCCGGTGAAGCTGTCCGCGGTGACCAGCCCCGCCGCGACCAGCTCGGCCAGCGCCGCCTCGACCTGGGTGTGGAGCAGGCCCGCGCCGGCGGCGATCTCGGTGAAGAACGACGCGCCGTGCTGACGCAGCAGGTGCAGCACCGCCCACGCGCCCGCCGAGAGGTCCGCCTCGTCGAGGACCGGCCCCGACGAGATCTCCCGCCAGAGCGGGACGCCCGGGCGCGACAGCAATGCGATCGGGGTGGCGCGCACCGGCCCCACCCGCCGGGTGCTCCGGTCGCCGGACCGCGGCGCGCCGGCGGTCACCCGGCTCCAGACAAAGCGGCCGGAGAGGCACAGGGCGTCGAGCCAGACCGGGTCGTACTCCTTCATCCGCGCCGGCAAGACCTCCCCCTCCCACGCCGCCGCCGCGGCCTCAAAGCCTTCGAGCTGTTCGAGCAACGCCGCCAGGCTCTCCGGCCCCTCGGCCCGCCCGTCGGGATCGACCCGCTGCCAGGCGAGCAGGAAGCGCATGAAGTCGGCCTGCGAGACCGGCTCGATCTCGCGCCGCAGCCGGTCCAGCGTGTAGCGGTGGATGCGCGCCAGGAGCCGCCGCTCGCACCACTCGGTGCCGGCCGTCCCGGGAGTGAAGCGCCCGCGCATCACGAACCCTTCGCCCTCCAGCGCGGCGAGCGCCACCTCGATCTCGGCCGGCCGCACGCCGCAGGAGGCGGCAAGCGCCTCGACCGTGGTCGGTCCCCCCCCTTCGAGGCGCCCGCGCACCAGCTCGACCAGCGCCTCCTCGGCCGTCCAGGTCCGGGCGGCGAGCCGGGGCGGCGCCTCGATCGCCGGCTCCGGACGCGCCTCGGGGTGGACCGCCCGGAGCTGCGGCAGCCGCTCGGCCGCGACCCAGAACGCCAGATCTCCAACACGGAGAACCGCCGCCCGGCGCTCGTCGGCGAGCGCCGCGAGCCAGCGTCCCCAGCCCGACCTCTCCCCCTCGGCGGCGGTGACGAACCCGAGCGTCAGCAGCGCGTCGTGCAGCTCGTCCGGGCTCTCCGCCACGGGCCAGGCCTGCTCGCGCACCCGGTCGATCGCCGCGGCGTCGAGCGCTCCCAGGTCCGAGGCGGTGTCCGGGTCGAGCCAGCGGCGCAGCGCCACCGCCTGGGTGCGGCGCTCCTCCAGAGGCGCGTCGTCCAGGAAGGAGTAGGGTTGAGCCGTCAGGATCTCGTGCGCCAGCGGCGACGGCTCGGTGACGTCCTTGGCGATCAGCTCGACCTCGCCGCGCTCCATCCGGGCGAGCAGCGCCTCGAGCCCCGGCGCGTCCATCGCCTCCTCCAGACAGTCGCGCAGCGTCTGCTCGACCAGCGGATGGTCCGGGACCTCGCGCTCGCCGACGATGTTCTCGAGGCAGGCGAGCTGGTCGGGGAAGACCACCGCGATCAGGTCCTCGGCCTGCTGGCGCAGCAGCGGCGGCGGTACCCGCCGGCCGCCCCGCGAGCGGGGGAGGGCCAGCGCCCGCGCCGCGTTCCAGCGCCAGCGTACCGGGAAGAGCGGCGAGTCGAGCAGCGCCTGGGTGAGCACGCCGCGCACCGTCGCCGAGCGCAGGAAGCGGAACGCGTCCTCCACCGGGAAGCTGTGGGTCGGCCCCAGCGACAGCACGATCGCATCCTCGGTGGCCGCGGCCTGCAGCTCGAAGTTGAAGGTCTGGCAGAAGCGCTTGCGCAACGACAGCCCCCACGCCCGGTTGAGGCGGCTGCCGAACGGCGCGTGGATGACCAGGTGCATGTCCCCGGCCTCGTCGAAGAAACGCTCGGCGACCAGCGTGTCCTGGGTCGGCATGGCGCCGAGCGCCGCCAGCGAGGCGGCGAGGTAGTCGACGATCTGCTCCGCGGCGGATCGCGGCAGGCCGCCCAGCTCCTGGGTAAGCCAGTCCGTGACCTCGGCCCGCGACCGCCGGGCGAGCTGCGCCGCGATGTCGGCGCGCAGCCGCGAGACCGCGGCCGACAGCTCCTCGCTCCGCGCCGGCGCCTCGCCGAGCCAGAACGGGATGGTCGGCGGCGCCCCCCGGGCGTCCTCGACCAGGACGCGCCCGGGCTCGACCTTCAGGATCCGCCACGAGGTGTTGCCGAGCTGGAAGATGTCGCCGGCCAGGCTCTCGACCGCGAAGTCCTCGTTGAGCGTGCCGATCTGGGTACCCGCGGGCTCCAGCACCACCTGGTAGTCGGCGGTGTTGGGGATGGCGCCGCCCGAGGTCACGGCGGTCAGGCGGGCGCCCTTCCTGGCGCGCAGCCGGCCGTTGACCGCGTCGTGGTAGAGCCAGGCGCCGCGCCGCCCGCGCCGGGTCGAGAACCCGGTCGCCAGCATCTCTATGACTTCGTCCAGCTCCTCGCGAGAGAGATTGCGGAACGGCCAGGCGCCCCGCGCCAGCGCGAACAGGTCGTCTTCCAGCCACTCCTCGGCCGCCGTCGCGGCGACCAGGTGCTGGGCCAGGATGTCGAGCGGCTTCTCGGGGATGACCAGGCGGTCGAGCTCGCCCCGGCGCACCGCGTCGAGCAGCGCCGCGCACTCGACCAACTCGTCGCGCGACAGCGGGAAGACCCGCCCCTTGGGCAAGCCCCCCAGGTGGTGGCCGGAGCGGCCGACGCGCTGGAGCAGGGTGGCGATCGCGCGCGTCGAGCCGAGCTGGCAGACCAGGTCGACCGAGCCGATGTCGATCCCCAGCTCCAGCGACGCCGTGGCGACCAGCGCCGACAGCTCGCCGGCCTTGAGCCGCCGCTCCGACTCCAGCCGCTGGTCGCGCGACAGGCTGCCGTGGTGGGAGGCGACCCGCGACGCGCCGAGCCGTTCGGAGAGGTGGCGGGTGACCCGCTCGGCGGTGCGGCGGGTGTTGGCGAAGACCAGGGTGGTGCGGTGCGACTCGATCAGCCCGGTCAGCCGGTCGTAGACCTCGTCCCAGACCTCGGCGGGCATCACCGCTTCGAGCGGCGAGCCGGGCACCTCGATCCCCAGATCCAGCCGCCGGCCGTGCCCGGCGTCGACGATCACGCAGTCGGGCGTGCCGTCCGCGGCGACGTGCGCCGTCCCCACCAGGAACCGCGCCACCTCCTCGATCGGCTTCTGGGTCGCCGACAGGCCGATCCGGATCAGCCCACCGTCGCCGCCAGCACCGTTCTGTCGGACCAGGGCCTCCAACCGCTCCAGAGATAAGGAGAGGTGCGAGCCGCGCTTGTCGTCCGCGACCGCGTGGATCTCGTCGACGATCACCGTGCGGGCGGTCTTGAGGACGCCGCGCCCGCCGTCGCTGGTGAGCAGGATGAACAACGACTCCGGGGTGGTGACCAGGATGTGCGGCGGCCGGCGGACCATCCCGGTCCGTTCGCTCTGCGGCGTGTCGCCGGTGCGCACCAGGGTGCGGACCTCGACGTCGGGGAGCCCGAGGGCGGCCAGCTCCTCGCGGATGCCGGCGAGCGGCTCCTCCAGGTTTTTCTGGATATCGTTGGAGAGCGCCTTGAGCGGCGAGACATAGACCACCCGCGTCTCGTCGGGCAGACGGCCGCCGGCCGCGAGCCCCTGGCGGATCAGGTCGTCGATCGCGGCGAGGAACGCCGCCAGCGTCTTGCCCGATCCGGTCGGCGCCGCGATCAGCGTATGCCGGCCGGCCTGGATCGCCGGCCACGCCTGGGCCTGCGGCTCGGTCGGACCCGCGAAACGGCGGTCGAACCAGCGCGAGACGGCGGGGTGGAACTCGACCATTCCACCAAGATAACACGGCGGAAGGGGAGCGTAATCCCCTTCGAATAGGAGAAACGAAATCCCCTGTGCGATGATTCGAGGAATCGATCGATCCCAGGGGGTTCGCTTTGCGGAAACGGCTTCTTCGGGCGGGTGGGAAGCTTTGCGCTTTCGTGTTCGCGGTTATGGGTGTCGGGGCCGCCGGGGCCGCCGGTGCGACCGAGGCGGGTAGGGTGCATCTCGCATCAGCCGCCGATCCGGAAATGGTCACGTCCCAGGCCCTCGGCATCAGCAGGGGAGGCGGGGCGAGCCAGGACGGCCGTTATGTCGTCTTCACCAGCAACGCGCCCAACGTGATCCCGGGCCAGAGCGACGGCAACGTCAAAAACGACGTCTTCGTACGCGACCGGGTCACCGGGACGACCCATCTCGTCAGCCGGACCTTCGGCTCCGCGACCACCGCCGCGAACGGCCTCTCACACGAGCCCTCGATCAGCGCGGACGGACGTTGGATCGCCTTCGCCAGTCGCGCTTCGAACCTGGTCGCCGGCCAGACGCAGGACTCCTGGACCGACATCTATCTATTCGACCGGGTGACCGGGACGACGGTCCTGGTCAGCAAGGCCGCCGGTGGCTCGACCGGCGCCAACGGCTCCTCCGTCTACCCGGTCGTGAGCGCCGACGGCAACTACGTCCTGTTCCTGAGCCACGCGGCCAACCTCGTCGCCGGCCAGATCGACCCCAGCACCCGCAACGACGTATTCCTCTACGACCGGGTCGCGGACACCCTGACCATGGTCAGCCACGCCGCCGCCTCGGCCAAGACGGGCGGCGACGGCCACTGCTATCTCGGCTCGGTGTCGAGCGCCGACGGCCGCTGGGTGGCTTTCACCTGCACCTCCACGGACCTCGTCGCCGGCCAGACCGACACCAACCTCCTGGGGGATGTCTTTCTCTTCGACCGGGTCTCGGGGACGACCACCCTGGTGAGCCGGACGGCGACGTCGCCGTCCACCACCGGCGCCAGGGAATCGCACTCCCCCAGGCTCAGCGCCGACGGTCGGTATCTCGTGTTCAGCAGCTCCGCCGCCGACCTGATGTCCGGCCAAGTGAACGACCCCAATACCCAGGACGTCTTCCTCTACGACCGGGTCGCCGGGACGACGGTCCTGGTCAGCCGGACCACCGCGCCGGGAGGCCTGACCAGCGCCGGAGGCTCCTACTCCGACCTCAGCGCCGACGGCAACTGGATCGCCTTCGGCAGCACCGGGACGTCGCTCCTCCCCGGCCAGGTGGACCTCCTCGCGGATTCCGACGACATCTTCCTCTATGAGCGGGCGACCGGGACGGTGACGCTCGTCAGCCACTCTCCGGAATCGACGACGGAAACCGGCTGGGGGCATTCGGGACTGCCCAGGATCAGCGACGACGGCGGCTGGATCGCGTTCGTCGGCGGTTCGAACACCCTCGTCGCCGGCCAGATCGACACCGGCGGCGGGGACGTCTTCCTCTACGAACGCGCTACCCAGACCTTGAGGCTCGCCAGCCGAACGCTCGCCTCTCCGACCACCGCGGCGGCCGGGAACTGGCTCTCCTTCGACGGATTGAGCGGCGACGGGAGCGCCGTCGTGTTCACCTCGCCGGTGGACACCCTCGCCGCGCAGGACCTGAACGGCAGTGACGACGCCTTTGTCTACGACCGCGCGACTGGGGCGGTCACGGCGCTCTCCCTCACCCCGCCGGTGACCCGCCGGACCGGCAACGGCTACAGCTGGGGCGGCTTCACCAGCGCCAATGGCCGGTGGATGACCTTCGGCAGCAGGGCCATCAACCTGGTTGCCGGCCAGGACGACCGCAACAGCGGTCTGGATGTCTTCCTCTTCGACCGGGTCACCGGCACCCGGACCCTGGTCAGCCGCGCCGCGGGCTCGCCGGCGACCTCCTCCAACCGGGACTCCGTAAACTCTTTCATCAGCGCCGACGGCGGCTGGATCGCCTTCTCCAGCCGGTCGGACAACCTGCTTCCTGCCATGGCGACCCCTCTTTTGACGTATCAGGCGTATCTCTACGAGCGTGCGACGGGGGAGATCACCCTGATCAGCCACAAGCCCGGCCTCCCCACGCACGGCGCTACGGGTTCGACCCTGGAAGGGCCTTTCCCGAACGCCGACGGCCGCTTCATCACCTGGAGCACCTCGTCTCCGGACCTCGTCTCCGGAGTCACCGACGCCAACGGCGCCTATGACATCTATCTCTACGACCGGGTTACGCACGCCACGACCCTGGTCAGCCGGTCGGCTAGCTCGGCCACGACGGCCGGCAACGGGAGCTCTCAGAGTCCCTGGATCAGCGCCGACGGCCGATACATCGTCTTCAGGAGCGAGGCGACCGATCTGGTACCGGGGCAGACCGACATGAACGGTACGGGCCAGGCCGGGACGGACATCTTCCTCTATGACCGCGTCACCGGCTCCACTACCCTCGTCAGCCGCTCCGCCTCTTCGCCGACGACGACGGGAAACTCGCACAGCTCGGAGGGCTACCCGAGCGCCGACGGCCGCTATGTCGCTTTCGTGAGCAGGGCGACCGACCTGGTCGCCGGCCAGGTCGACACCAACGATACGGGGGATTTCTTCCTTTTCGACCGGGAGACCGGGGCCACGACCCTGGTCAGCCACGCGAGCGGCTCGGCGGTGACGACGGGCAACGGACTCTCCGGCGGCTACTTCCCCAGCGCGGACGGGAGCTGGATTCCGTATATGAGCTACGCCACCGACCTGGTCCCCGGGGTCACCGACACGAACGGCAAGCAGGATCTCTTTCTCTATGACCGGTCGACCGGGACCTCGACGCTGGTGAGCCGGTCGAGCGGCTCGCCGTCCGTCACCGCTTCGGGGGCTTCCGGCGCCGGCCTGGTCTCCGCCGATGGCGGCCGCGTCGCGTTCTCCAGCGATGCCCCCGACCTGATCCCGGGCCAGGACGACGCCAACGTCACCTCCGACGTCTTCCTCTACGACCGCGCCACCGGCGGCATGATGCTGGCGAGCCGGACGCCGGCTTCACCGGATCAGACCGGCAACGGCCAGTCGGACCTCCGGTGGTTGAGTGCCGACGGCCGCACCGTCGCCTTGACCAGTAGCGCCTCCGACCTCACCCTGGACGACTTCAACGACGAGCTCGACGTCTTCCTCTTCACGACGATCCCGCCGAGCTCGTTCTTCACCCTGGCCCCCTGCCGCCTCCTCGACACCCGCCAGCCGCAGGACGGCCCGGCGCTCAGCTCCGCACAGCCCGAGACGCTGAGCCTCCACGGCGTTTGCGGCATCCCGGCGACGGCGCGGGCGGTGGCGGTCAACATCACGGTCACCCAGCCGACCGGCCCCGGCCACCTGACGCTCTACACCGGCGAGGCCTCGCCGCCGCTTACCAGCACGATCAACTTCGGCGCCGGCCAGACCCGCGCCAACAACGCCATCCTCGCCCTGACCCCGAACGGCACGGGGACGCTCGCCGCCTGCCCCGCGATCCTCGGCGGCGGCTCGGTACATGTGATCCTGGACGTCGTGGGGTACTTCGAGTAGGGAAACGAAATCTCCCATAGGGTCATCAACTTGTGAACTCTCGATCGAACGGGGGTTTTACCTTGCAGGGACATCTTCTGCGGAGAGATGGGGGGCTTGCGGTCTTCACGTTCATGGCGCTGTTCTGGGCGGCTTCGGCCCAGGCGGGTGAGGTCCAGCTCATCTCCGCCGCCGACCCGAGCCTGGTGGCGCCGTGGGTCCTGGGCTCAGGCGAAGGTAGCAAGGCAAGCCAGAATGGCCGCTACGTGCTCTTCCAGAGCAGCGCGCCCAATGTGGTTCCCGGCCAGATCGACCCCAACGGCGCGACCGACATCTTCGTGCGCGACCGGGTCGCCGGGACCACGACCCTGGTCAGCCGCAGCCACAATTCGCCTGTGACGACGGCAAACCGGGGGTCGCAGGCCAACTCCATCAGCGCCGACGGCCGCTGGGTCGCCTTCACCAGCATCGCGTCGAACCTGGTCTCCCTGCCGAACGGACTTCCACCCTTCTCGAGCCACGTCTATCTCTTCGACCGGACCACCGGGACGATGGTCCTGGTCAGCCGGAGCGCGGGCTCCTCCAACGCCAGCAGCGGCCTCTCGCACTGGAGCGTCCTGAGCGCCGACGGCAACTATCTCGCCTTCACCAGCACCTCGACCGGCCTCGTCACGGCCCAGACGGACACCAACGGCGGCCCGGACGTCTTCCTCTATGACCGGGCCGCGGACACCGTGACCCTGGTCAGCCGGTCCGCGGCCTCCGCCACGACGGCCGGCAGCGGCTCGTGCGGTACCGACCTCGCCTTGAGCGCCGACGGCCGCTACATCGCCTTCCAGTGCGACGCGACCGACTTGGTGACGGGCCAGACCGACACCAACAACGAGACCGATGTCTTCCTCTACGACCGGGTCGCCGGCACCACCTCCCTGGTGAGCCGGTCCAGCGCGTCGGCCACGACGGCAGCGGCGGCCTCGGCGGGCTCCGGGATGCCCCGGATCAGCGCTGACGGCCGCTATGTCAACTTCTTCAGCGACGGGACCGACTTGGTGGCGGGCCAGGTCGATACCCCCAATACCTTTGACGTGTTCCTCTACGACCGGGTCGCCGGCTCCACTACCCTGGTGAGCCGGAGCTCCGGCAACCCGCTGGCCAGCGCCGAAGGCTTCTACCACGACATCAGCGCCGACGGGAGTTACGTCGCCTTCACGAGCGACGGGACCAGCCTGGTCCCCGGTCAGGTGGACGGGGCGGACACGTCTGACCTCTTCCTCTTCGAGCGCGCGACTGGGATCGTGACGCTCGTCAGCCACACCCCCGGCTTGCCTTCGACCGCCGCGGGAGCATTGAGCGCCTTTCCCAGGATCAGCGACGACGGTGCCTGGACCGCCTTCGAGAGCTCCGCCACCAACCTCGTGGCCGGCCAGACCGACACCAACGGCGCCACAGATAGCTTCCTCTACGAACGCGCCACCGGTACGGTGCGGCTCGCCAGCCGCACGGTCGGCTCGGCGGTCACGGCGGCCGAGAGCCGGAGCTTCCTCTCGGGGCTGAGCGGCGACGGCGGAATCGTGGTCATCACCTCCGCGAGCGACGACCTGGTCGTGCCCGACACCAACGGCGGGTACGACGGATTCGTCTATGACAGGGATACGCAGACGGTCAGCGCCCTGTCGATTACGGACCCGGTAACCGGCCTGACCGGCGACCGGGCCAGCCTACCCGACTCGGTCAGCGCCGACGGCCGCTGGGTGACCTTCATCAGCCGGGCGCAGAATCTCATCCCCGGGTTCCAGGACTACAACGAGGCCGACGGCTTCGACGTCTTCCTCTACGACCGGGTCACCGGCAGCCGGAAGCTGGTCAGCCACACGGCCGGAGCTCCGACCTGGACGGGTAATAGAGCGTCCTTCAGCTCTGCCCTCAGCGCCGACGGCCGCTATGTCGCATACAACGGCGCGTCCTACAGCCTGGTCCCCAGCCAGAACACCGGGTTCACCATCCAGACCTTTCTTTACGACCGGTTGACCGATGCCACGGTCCTGGTCAGCCGTCGCTACACGTCTCCTACGGCGGGCGCGTTCGACGGTTCGAGCTTCGATATACCGGCCCTGAGCGCGGAAGGCCGGTACGTCGCCTGGAACACTCAGGCGACGCAGATCGTCAGCGACGCCTCCGACGGCAACCAGACCTACGACGTCTTCCTGTTCGACCGGGTTACCGGGACCAACACGCTGGTCAGCCGCAACGCCTCCAACTCGGCGACGGGCGACGGCAGCTCGGGCCAACCCTCGATCAGCGCCGACGGCCGGTACGTCGCCTTCCTCAGCCAGGCCGGCAACCTGGTCGCCGGCCAGACCGATCCCAATGCGGGCATCCCGTTGGCGCTCTTCCCGGGACACGTCTTTCTCAACGATCGGGGCCAGGGGAGCACGACCCTGGTCAGCCGGTCCACGGCTTCGGCGGCGACCACCGGTGACGACCGCAGCGGTGCGCCGCTCGTCAGCGCCGACGGCCGGTTCGTCGTCTTCGGGAGCCTGGCCTCCGACCTGGTCCCCGGCCAGACGGACGCGGGCGGTCAAGCCGACGTCTTCCTGTACGACCGGGAGGCCGGGACTATGACCCTGGTCAGCCACACCGCAGGCTCGCCGACCACGGCAGCCAACAGCGGCTCGGGAGGACCCTCCATCAGCGCGGACGGGCGCTGGATCGCGTACACCAGCGCCGCCACCGACCTCGTCCCGGGGATCACCGACACCAACAGCGCCAGCGACATCTTCCTCTTCGACCGGCTGTCCGGCATGTCGGTCCTGGTGAGCCGGTCGGGCCTCTCGTCCACCGCCGCCGACGCCCAGTCCGTGATGCCGCGGATCTCGGCCTATGGCAGCCATATCGTGTTCACCAGCGAGGCCACGGACCTCGTCCCCGGCCAAGTCGATGTTGAGGATACGGAATGGAGCACGGACGTGTTCCTGTACGACCGCGTCACCGGGACCCTCGCCCTGGCGAGCCGGCGGCCGGACTCCGAGGTTGCGGCCGGCAACTTCCAATCCGGCAACACGCACCTCAGCGCCGACGGGCGCGTCGTCGCCTTCGCCAGCCAGGCCTCAGATCTGGCTCCGGGCGACTTCAACGGCGACTTCGACGCCTTCCTCTTCACGACGACCCCGCCGGGCTCGTTCTTCACCCTGCCGGCCTGTCGTCTCCTCGACACCCGCCAGCCGCAGGACGGCCCGGCGCTCAACTCCGCACAGACCGAGACGCTGAGCCTCCATGGCGTCTGCGGCATCCCGGCGACGGCCAGGGCGTTGGCGGTCAACGTTACGGTGACCCAGCCGACGGGAGCCGGTCACCTGGTCTTCTATCCCGGAGACGTGGGGCCGCCGGCCGCCAGTACGATCAACTTCGGTCCCGGCCAGACCCGGGCCAACAACGCCATCCTGTCGCTGGCGCTGAACGGCACGGGGACGGTGAATGTCTCGCCGGCCGTCACCGGCAACGGCACGGTCCACTTGATCCTGGACGTCGTGGGGTACTTCGAGTAGCAGCGGTGTAAAATCGGGCTCCAATCGACCCTGAGTCAGGAGGAGCCCGATGCCGCGGAGGGTGGTCTGGAGTCTGTGTGTCCTGTTGGCGGCGCCCGCCGCCGCCAGCCCGGTGGCGCTCGTGTCGAGGGCGGATGCGGACCTTCTCGCCGACACCGGCGGCGCCATCAGCCTTACCGACCTCGGTCTCACCTCGCAGATCAGCGCCGATGGCCGCTACACCGTCTTCTCCAGCGAAGCGGGCAACCTGGTGCCCGGTCAGGTCGACGCCAACGCTAACGCCGACGTCTTCCTCCATGACCGGGTGGCGGGGACGACGGCCCTGGTCAGCCACCGGCCCGGCTCGGCCGTGACCGCCGGCAACAGCCGCTCGTTCCACCCGGCGATCAGCGACGACGGCCGCTACGTCGCCTTCCTGAGCCTCGCGGATGACCTGATTGCCGGACAGGACGCCAACGGCAACACGGACGCCTTCCTCTATGACCGGGAGACCGGCGCGGTGACGCTGGTCAGCCGCAGCGCCGGCTCGGCCACCACCGCCGGCGACGGCCGCGCCCAGGACGTGGCGATCAGCGCCGACGGAAGCTATGTCGCCTTTTCCGACACCTCGACCGACCTGGTGTCCGGCCAGGTCAGCCCGGACGGCGGCTTCTCGCTCCAGATCTTCCTCTACGACCGCGCCACCGGGACCATGGCCCTGGCCAGCCACGCCGCGGGCTCGGCCACCACCGCGGCCCTCGGCGAGTCGTCCAACCCGGTCCTGAGCGACGACGGCCGCTATGTCGCCTATACGAGCGGCGCGGTCGACCTGATCGCCGGCGGGGTCGACGACGCGATCGACGACATCTATCTGTACGACCGGACGACCGGGGCCAATGTCCTGGTCAGCCATGCCCACGGCTCGGCCGTCACCAGCGCCGACGGCGACTCGATCGCCCCGCGGATCAGCGCGGACGGCCGCTACGTCGCCTATATGAGCCTGGCGTCGAACCTGGTGGCCGGCGTCACCGACAGCGGGGGGAGGAACGACGTGTTCCTCTACGACCGCGATGCCGGGATGAGCGGGACCAGCGTCCTGGTCAGCCACGCCGCCGGCTCGGCGACCACGCCCGGAGGGGGAATCTCTCGGCTGCCGCGGCTGAGCGATGACGGCGCCTGGGTGGTGTTCAAGAGCAGCGGGGAGGACATGGTCGCCGGCGAGACCGGCAGCGGGACCCAGCTCTTCCTCTACGAGAGGGCCACCGGCGCGGTCTCCTTCGTCCCCGCCGGCGCGGCCGCGGCGACTCCCGGGGCCGGCAGCCTCCACCTGGAGGCGGAGATCAGCGGCGACGGCTCCTTCGTGGTCTTCACCAGCGCCTCGCCCGACCTGGTCCCCGGCCAGACCGACGCCAACTTCCTGCTCGACATCTTCCTCTATAATCGCGCCGCCGGGACCGTCCTCCTGGTGAGCCACGCCGCCGGCTCGGCCACGACCGCCGGCAACGGCTCCGGGCTCTGGCCCGAGATCAGCCACGACGGCGGCGTGGTCGCCTTCACCAGCCCCTCTTCCGACCTGGTCGCCGGCCTGGCCGACACCAATCGGGCTTCGGACGTCTTCCTCTACGACCGGGCGTCGGGGACCAACGCGGCGGCTTCGCGGCGCGCCCCGGGCCTGCCGTCGGTGAGCGGCAACGACGACAGCGGCGGGACCACGTTCTCCGGCAGCGCGGTGAGCGCCAACGGCCGCTGGGTCGCCTTCATGAGCGAAGCCGGCAACCTCGTGCCCGGCCAGGTGGACATCCAGGGCAATATGACCAATGTGTTCCTCCACGACCGCGCGACCGGCGCGACCGTGCTGGTGAGCCACGCGGCGGGCTCGACGTTCACCGAAGCGTTCGGAGCCTCCTCTCACCCGGTCCTCAGCGCCGACGGCCGATTCGTCGCCTTTTTGAGCACGGCGACCGACTTGGTGAGCGGACAGGTGGAAGCGAATCTGGTCGGTGACGTCTTCCTCTATGACCGCGAGGGTGGGACGGTTACCCTGATCAGCCGGACGGTCGACTCGGCGGTGACCACAGGGAGCGCGAGCTCGGAAGCGCCGGCGATCAGCGCCGACGGCCGCTTCATCGCCTTCCAGAGCCTCGCCACCGATCTGGTGAGCGGGCAGACGGAAGGCAACTCCGGCTCGGACATCTTTCTCTTCGACCGGACCGCCGGCACGACCGTCCTCGTGAGCCGGTCGGCCGGCTCGGCGACCACCACGGCCAACGGGCTCGCCACTGCTCCGCTCCTGGACGCGGACGGCACCGGAGTCGCCTTCCTGAGCTCCGCCACCAATCTCGTCGCCGGGCAGGCCGACGCCAACATCGCCCCGGACCTCTTCCTGTACGACATCGCGGCCGGGACGACGGCCCTGGTGAGCCACCTCCCCGGGCTCTTCGCCACGACCGGGAACGGCATCACCGGCCCCTTTTCGCTCAGCGCCGATGGCTCCCGGATCACCTTCGTGAGCTTGGCGACCGACCTGACGGCCGCGCAGATCGACACCAACTCCGGCGCGGACATCTTCCTGTTCGAGCGGGCCTCCGGGGCCGTCACCCTGCTCTCCCACGCGGCCGGCCAACCGACGACGACCGCCGACTCCAACAGCTTCGTCCCCTGGTTGAGCGCCGACGGCGCCTGGCTCGCCTTCATGAGCGCCGCGTCGAACCTCGTCCCGGGCCAGGCGGAGACCAACGCCGAGATGGACGTGTTCCTGCGCGAGGTCGCCACCGGCGCGACCCATCTGGTCAGCCACGCCGCCGGAACCCCGACCACGACGGCCGACGGCATGTCCGCGGTCTTCGGCATCAGCGGCAACGGCCGGCAGGTGGTCTTCACCAGCAAGGCGACCAACCTGGTGACCGGCCAGCAACAGGGATTCCCGGCCTCCTTCATCGACCTCACCCGCGAAGGGTGGAACGTGTTCCTCTACGACCGCGACTCCGGCGAGAGCCTGCTGGCGAGCCGCGCCCTCTCCTCGCCGCTCCTCACCGGCGACAGGGACTCCGAGGCGCCGGTCCTGAGCATCGACGGCAGCACCGTGGTCTTCCGCGGCAGCGCGACCAACCTGATCGCGGGCGACTACAACCAGCGCGACGACCTGTTCGCCTTCGACAACGGCCTGCCGGGCCGCTTCTACACGGTGCCCCCCTGCCGGCTGCTCGACACCCGCCAGCCGCAGGACGGCCCGGCGCTCGCCTCCGGCGCAACCGCGACGCTCCACCTCCACGGCGCCTGCGGCATCCCGGAGACGGCCAAGGCGGTGGCCGTCAACATCACCGTCACCCAGTCGACCGACGCCGGCCACCTGACCCTCTCCACCGGGGGCGCCCCGGTCCCGGCCGTCAGCACGATCAACTTCGGCGCCGGCCAGACGCGCGCCAACAACGCGGTCCTGCGCCTCGCCGGCAACGCCACCGGCCGGCTCGCGGCCCGCGCCTTCCTCCTCGACGGCGGCACGGTCCACCTGCTCCTCGACGTGACCGGCTACTTCGAGTGAGGCCCGGTTTCCGCCTGCGGCGGCACCTTACTGAGCGAAGCCCCATCTATTGGAGCCTGTCTCCCGTCCAGGTCGGACGAGTAGATTCCCCTTGGGAGGTATGACGCATGTCGAAGAGCACGAGAGCCTGGATTACGACCTGTCTCGCCCTGGCAGCCGTCGCGTCGCTGGGCGCGGCCCAGCCGGCGGCGGCGCAGCCGGACCTGATCGTCCGCACCGAGGCCACGGAGCACCAGTGGGTGGTGCGCGACGAGCGGCTGGGGGCCAACTTCTGCAGCGTTATCGAAGGCAGCGTCCAGCCCGGTCTGCGCCGTCTGGTGCGGTTCACGGTCACCACCGCCAACATCGGCAACGCCGACATCTACATCGGCGACCCGCTGGCGCATCACCTGGCCAACGACGGCCTGTTCGAGTTCGCGGACTGCCACGACCACTTCCACTTCCGCAACTACGCCACCTACGAGCTGGTCGATCCTGCGACGGGCAAGGTCTGGCGGGCGGCCAAGCGCGGCTTCTGCATGCTCGACACCGATCCCAACCCGGCGTCGCTGGGCGGCGATCCGCCGCGCAACCCGACCTACCGCTCCTGCGGCACCCTCACCATTCCGGGTAACCAGGGCGTCTCGCACGGCTGGTCCGACACCTACCGCTTCTACCTCGGCGGCCAGTACTTCGTGCTCGACGGCGGCGACGGCCAGGCGCCGGTGCCCCCCGGCAACTACATCATCCGCATTACGGCGAACCCGCCCTTCAAGGCGAAGGGCAACGACTTCTGCCCGACGGTCGATTCCAACGGCTTCTGCCACATGTTCGAAGAGTCGAACTACGACAACAACGTGGGCGAGATCCCGATCACCATCCCGGCCCACGTCGGCAGGAACGGCCACGGTCCGCTCGCCGGCACCGAGCCCCTGTCGTACGAGCCCGCCGAGCACTGATCCCCTCCACTGAAATCCCCGGGCGCCCCGGCGCCCGGGGCGCCTGCGCTACGATCCCCGCCATGAAATGGCGCAACCTCACGCTGCTGGCGCTGGCCGAGTTGCTCGCCATGTCTCTCTGGTTCTCGGCCTCGGCCGTGGTGCCGCAGCTCACGGCCGAGTGGGGGCTCGACGGCGGCCAGCGGTCGTGGATGACGATGAGCGTGCAGATCGGCTTCGTGGCCGGGGCGCTGCTGTCGGCCGTCTTCAACCTTGCCGACCGCCTGCCGGTCCGCTACCTCTTCGCGGCGAGCGCCGCGGCCGGCGCCGCCGTCAACGCCGCCATTCCGCTGCTTGACGGGCCGGGGCCGGCGCTCATCCTGCGTTTCCTGACCGGCGCCTGCCTCGCCGGCGTCTACCCGCCGGGGATGAAGCTGGTGGCGACCTGGTGCAAGGAGGACCGCGGCCTGGGGATCGGCCTGCTGGTCGGGGCCACCACGGCCGGCTCGGCCCTGCCGCACCTGCTCAACGCCGTGACGCTGTTCGGCGAGGGCGGGATGCCCCCCTGGCGCGCCGTGCTCTTCGCCACCTCGGCGCTGGCGCTGACCGCCGCCGCCCTCGCGGCGCTGGCGGTGCGGGCCGGCCCCTACTTCGGCCAGTCGGCGCCGTTCGACTGGCGCTTCGCCGGCCGCGTCTTCGCCTACCGGCCGACGCGGCTCGCCAACTTCGGCTACCTCGGGCATATGTGGGAGCTGTACGCGATGTGGGCGTGGGTGCCGCTGTTCCTGCTCGCGAGCTATGAAGCGGCGGGGTGGAGCCCGCGCGCCGCCCGCCTGGCCGGGTTCGGAGCGGTCGCCGCGGGCGCGGTCGGCTCGGTGCTCGCCGGCCAGCTTGCCGACCGGCTGGGCCGTACGCGCGTCACCGTCTGGAGCCTCGCCCTCTCCGGCGCCTGCGCCCTCGCCGCCGGGCTCCTCTTCTCCAGCCCGGGCTGGCTGACCGTCCTCTGTCTCGTCTGGGGGTTCGCGGTGGTGGCCGACAGCGCCCAGTTCAGCGCCGCGGTGAGCGAGCTGACCGACCCGCGCTATGTCGGCACCGCGCTGACGCTGCAGACCAGCCTCGGGTTCCTGCTGACCCTGTTCACCCTCCGGCTCGTGCCGCCGCTGGTGGACCGGGTGGGCTGGGAGCTGGCCTTTCCGGTGCTCGCACTCGGCCCGGTCTTCGGGATCTGGAGCATGCGGCGGCTGAGAGAGCTCCCGGAGGCCGGGCGGATGGCCTCCGGGAACCGGTAAACCAGAAAGAGGGCGCGATGAATCGCGCCCCTACAGAACCTGTCGGGGCGTGAACAAGATGTAGGGGCGCCATTCATGGCGCCCTCTGAGGCGACGCCGCCATTGAGGAGACGGTTCTACCTGACGCCCGCCGCCGCCGGTGCCGCCGTCTTGGCCGCCTCCGGGCGGAGCACCCCGAGGATGTAGCGGTCACGCGGCAGATAGCTCTGGGCGGCGGTGCGCATCCGCTCCGGGGTCACCTGCTCGACGAGCTCGGCGTGGCGCGCGATGACGCGCGGGTCGAGCCCCTCGCCGTAGTGGAACTCCAGGGCGTCGAGCCAGAAACGGTTCTCACGCTCGGCGAGCTCGCGCTCCCGCCGCTCCTGCTCGCGCACCCGCTGGATGTAGACCTCGGGCACGCCGTTCTTCTGGATCGACTCGATCTCGGTGAAGACCGCCGCGACCAGCGAGTCGACCTTCTCCGGCGCGCAGCCGAAGCCGATGGTGAAGCTGAACTGTCCATGCGGGCGGTTGGAGAGCTCGCCTTCGGCGGCGACGCCGTAGACCGCGCCCATGTCCTCGCGCAGGATCTCGCGCAGCCGGATCTGGAGGATGCGGGCCAGCGAGTCGATGGCGTGACGGTTCTCGCGGCTGAACTCGGCGGAGCCGGTGAAGGCGATCCGCACCTGGCTCTTGGGGTCCAGGCCCTTCGCCACGTCGACCTTGACCACCCCCCGCGGCGGCCGGTTCTCGCCGACGTCGCGCCAGCTCTCCTTGCGCCCCTGGGACGGCAGGCCGCCGAGCCAGGTCAGCACCTGCGGCTGGATCGTCTCCGGCTTGAAGTTGCCGACCAGCACGAAAGTGAAGTCCGAGGCGTCGGCGAAGCGCTCGCGGTAGATCTTGTAGGCATCCTCGAGGTCGATCTCGCGCACCCGCTCCAGGGTCAGCGGCTGCTGCCGCGGGTTGCCCTGGGCCACGGCCTCGGCCAGCCGCTCCTGGAAGACCGCCTCGGGATCGGCCTGGCGGATCTTCAGGTGCTCCTGCATGCCGGCGAGGACCGAGAGATAGAGGCTCAGGTCCTTGCGCGGCTCGGTGAAATGCAGATAGACGAGCTGCAGCATGGTCTCCAGGTCGCGCGACGAGGCGGTGGCGCGGACGCCCTCCTCGTACTCGGCGATATAGGCCATGGCCGCCGCCGCCTTGCCGGCCATCGCCTTCTCCAGCTCCACCTGGTCGAAGCGGCCGAGGCCGGCCTCGCGCAGCAGCGCCGGGGCGAACAGCGCCGACAGGTAGTCGTCGTCCGAGACCAGCGAACGGCCGCCGGGGCTGAAGGCGCCGAGCAGGATCTCGTCATTCTGGAAGTCGGTCGGCTTCAGGACCACGCGCACGCCGTTCGACAGGCGCCACTCGGTGATCCCCAGCTCCGCGATCCGGCTCTCCGAGGCGACGCGGGCCGGGCGCGGCGTGCGGGCGACCAGCGGGCCGGTGGGCGCCTTGTCCACATAGGCCTCGATGTTGCGCGCCGCCACGGTCTGGAAGACGTTGAGGAGCTGCCCCTCCTTGGGCAGACGGGGCTTGGAGACCTCCGGGGCGCTCAGCAGGATCACCCGGTTGCCGCCGCTGATCCAGTGCTCGGCGAGGCGGTTGACCTCGTCCAGCCGGATGCTCGGCAGGATCTCGCGCACCAGCTCGGCCTCGTAGAGGATGCCGGGGACCGGCTCGTCCTCGAAATAGTTGCGGAGGTACTCGGCGGCGAAGTTGGCCGAGTCGAGCTTGCCCTCCTCCTCCTTGGCCTGCTCATAGAACAGGGTCATCTCCTTCTTGGAGCGGTCGAGCTCGCCCGGGGTGAAGCCGTGGCGGTGCACCCGCTCGACCTCGGTGAGCAGCGCCTGGAGCCCCTCCTCGGTGCCCCCCTCGGGCACCGCCACCGTCTGGAAGAGGACGTCGCGGGTGCGCACGAACTTGCCCGAGGTCGACGCCGCCCAGCGGAACGGCAGGTCAGGCTTCTGCGTCATCTCGCGCAGGCGGGCGTTCAACATGGTGTGGTAGAGCTGCTCGATCAGCGAGTCGCGGTAGTTGCCGACGGTGCCCTCGGGGCGCTTGTCGACGATCGAGAAGATGCTGACCGAGGTGTCGGTCGCCTCCGGGTCGGTGGCGATGGCGACCCGGGTCCTGGGGTCGTCCGGCACCGGATAGACCTCCCGCTTGCGCGGCTGGCCGGGGTTGCGCAGGCTGCCGAAGTTCTTCTTGATCAGCGCCTCGGCCCGGGCCGGGTCGACGTCGCCGACGACGACGACCGCCATCAGGTCGGGCCGGTACCAGTCGCGGTAGAAGCGCTTGAAGGTCTCGGGAGTGGCCTTCTGCAGGATCTCCAGGGTGCCGATCGGCAGGCGCTCGGCATAGCGCGAGCCCTTGAAGAGGATGGGGAACTGCTGGTCGCGGATCCGCCCCTCGGCGCCGAGGCCGAGCCGCCACTCCTCGATGACCACGCCGCGCTCCTTGTCGACCTCCTCCGGGTCGAAGGTGACGCCGCCCGCCCAGTCCTCCAGGATCTCGAACGCCTTCTCGAACACCTCGGGCTTGTCGGTCGGCACGCGCAGGGTGTAGACGGTCTCGTCGAAGCCGGTATGGGCGTTGACGTCGGCGCCGAACTGCATGCCGATCGACTCCAGGTAGTTGACCAGCTCCAGCTTGGCGAAACGGCGGGTGCCGTTGAACGCCATGTGCTCGATGAAATGGGCGAGGCCGCGCTGGTCCTCGTCTTCCAGCACCGACCCGGCGTCGACGGCGAGCCAGATCTCGGCCCGCTTCTCGGGCCGGGTGTTGCGCTTGACGTAGTAGGTCAAGCCGTTCTCGAGCTTGCCTTTGATGATGTTCTTATCGAACGGCAATTGCTGGAGGAGCCGCTCGGAAGCGATGACCGGAGAAGTCTGCGCGGTCGCAGCGGTGGCCGGGGCCGTGGGGCCCTGGCCCTCCGGGATCACCACGGCGGGGACGGCGAACACCGAGCCGGCGGTCAGCAGCAGGGCGAGGAGGAGCGAAAGCGGAGCGGTTCTCTTCATGGGGCGCGCTATCCTTTGGCGGGGGGCGTAGAGGCTCCCGCGACAAGAACAACAGAGAGAGGGCGGGGGCTCTTCCAGGGGGCGCTCCCACCCGTCGGGGCCACATCTCTGCTAGCATGTGGCTACTTGGAGGATGCTCATGACCGAAGTTGGAGTCAAGACCCTGAAAGACCAGCTGAGCGAGTATCTCCGGCGGGTCCGTGAAGGGGAGCGGATCGTCATCACCGATCGCGGAAACCCGGTCGCGATCCTCTCGCCGGTGGAAGAAAGTACGGAAGCACAGCGGGCCTGGAGCCTGGTGGAGGCCGGAGTTGCTCATTGGAATGGCGGTAAGCCAAAGCCTAGGAAGGGGCTGCCTCGCAATCGAGGGAAGCTAGCTTCCGACATCGTTCTGGAAGACCGGCGTTGATCCTCTACCTGGACACGAGCAGCCTTATCAAGCTGTTTATAGAGGAGGACGGCTCTACCGAGGTCTGGAACCTGGTCGAGGAAGCTTCTCTGGTGGCTACCTCCGTAGTGGCCTACCCGGAAGCTCGTAGCGCCGTTGCCCGGCTCCGGCGAGAGGGCAGCCTGACCGCTGCCGAGCTCGACCTAATCCGTGACCTATTGGATGACGATTGGGCCGGCTATCTTTCCCTGGAAGTCACGGAGGCGATCCGGCGTAGGGCGGGAGACCTGGCTGAGACCTATGCGCTGAGAGGTTTCGACAGCCTCCACCTCGCCTCCTTCCTTTCCCTGGCAGACGCGGGGCTCGACAAGTCTGTCCGCTTCTCCTCCTTCGATGATCGGCTCAACAACGCCGCACGGTTGGCGAGCTCTGGTTAGCTCCTCCAGGAGCTTATAGCTACGATCTCCGTGCCTTGAGAGGATAGCTCCCGGGGTCCTCGATCGACTCCACGCACAGGTCGATGTCGAGGTCGGGCCAGTAGAGGTGGTGTGGCTGGGGCCGCTCTACCTTCAGGATGGCTCCGACAGACGCATCCCGGAACCAAGGAAACTCCTCGAAGGGCAGGAAGAGCTCACGGTCTCCCAGGAAGAGCCAGAAGCCGTGTTGGGAGATGTTGGTAACCTCAGCTTCCGAAGTGGCGGTGCCAGGCATCTCGGATCTCCTCTTCGTGCTCCTCGATCAGCTCACGGATTCGCTGCAGGTCGCGATCGCTGAGCTTATAAGTAGAACCGAAAGGGGCCCGAACGGAAGAAACGCAAGGCCCCGCGTGCCGGGCTCTCCCCTGGACTAGCGGGAGAGGGTACCCGGTTGTTGCAAAAAAATTTAGTCTTCTGGGGTTCAGGCGGCTTCCTCAAGAGCACATCTGTAATGCAATAAATCATGCCGAACAGCCTTGTTGGCGTTCAGCGTCAGTGTGAGTCGCCCTTG
>JBKKAU010000330.1:0-3660 GCA_046714475.1 Thermoanaerobaculia bacterium | reverse complement strand
CCGCCGCCGCCACCGCCGAACGAAGGCGCGCGGCGCGGGCGCTCCTCCGCCGGGTTGACGCGCAGGGTACGGCCGCTGAGCTCATAGTTGTTGAACTTCTCGATCGCCTTCTCGGCATCCTCTTCGGACTCGAACTCGACGAAGGCGAAGCCGCGCGGCCTCCCGGTCTCACGATCCGACGGCAGGAACACGTCCTGGATCGTGCCGACCTGGGAGAACAGCTCCTCGAGCTGGCTCTTGGTCGTGCTGAAGTCGAGGTTGCCCACAAACACCTTGGAAGCCATGTCCTATCCTCTTTCTGCGGCTTCGCCGCTCATCAGGGGCTCCGAGCTGGCCGACCCCATCTCTTATCGTGCCGGAACGGACCCCGCCCGCGCCCGCCATAGCCCCCCGAGGGGGCAAGCCCGACTCCAATTCCTCTGCAAGAGAGTAGCCGACTTTGCCGCGCTTCGCGAGTCAACCCATAAAGCCGAGGTCCGGCCGGTTGAAGCGGCCGAGGTTGGGGAAGATCAGGGAAAGATCGGTGGACCCCACCCCGAACCAGCGGGCCAGCGTCGCCGAGTACTCGTCGACCGAGATCGTCGGGATCCAGCGCCCGTCGCCGATGTCGTCCGGCCCGTCGATCACCAGCGCCGGCACCTGGCCGTAGAGGTCGCCGCCCCGCACGGCGCCGCCGACGACGAGCTGATGACTCCCCCAGCCGTGGTCGGTGCCGTCGCCGTTGCTGGGGTAAGTCCGCCCGAAGTCCGAGGCCGTAAACGCGGTCACGTCGCCGGCGGTCCCCAGCTCGGCCGTGGCGTTGTAGAACGCGGTCAGGCTGGCGTCCAGGTCGGCGAGCAGGGCGGCGTGGGTGACGAGCTGGTCGCCGTGCGTGTCGTAGCCGTCGGCGGCGCAGAAAAAGACCTGGCGCGAGAGGCCGAGCGTGGCGCGCACCGAGATCAGCCGCGCGATCATCCGGAGCTGCCGGCCGAGGTAGGTGTCGGGAAAGACCGTGGCGAGCGGCGGCGCCTGGTCGAGCGCCGTCTGCAGGAGCTGGTTGGTGTCCAGGGCCCGCCGCGTGACGTCGCCGGCCGCGGTCACCAGGAGGTTGCTCGACGGCAGGCCGAGCAGGCTGCGGATGGCGCGCGACACCGGGTCGGCGCCGGGGCCGTCGGTGAAGCCGTCGAGGCCGATGCTGCCGTCCGGCGAGAGCTGGTACTGGGTCACGACGTCGCCGACCTGGAACATGTTCGACCCGGCGAGCGACATGCTCATCGAGACCTGGGCGTTGCCGTTCAACGAGCGCAGCAGGTCGGCCGTGCGGCCGCCCCAGCCGGAGCGCGGCTCGCGGTCCGGGATCGAGGTCTGCCAATGGATCTGCTGGTCGCTGTGCGAGAAGAGCTGCGGCGGCACCGCGGCGCCGCCGGCGAGGAACTGGTGGCGCGTCAACGGGGCGAGCAGGGGTCCGACGTTGGCGACGACCGCCATCCTCTGCTGGCCGAAGAGGCCCTGGAGCCCCGGCAGGGCGGAGTGGAGCCCCCAGCTCCGGCCGTCGCCGGCCAGCGGCGCGATCGGCAGCAGTCCACCCTGGGGCAGCGCCAGGTTGCCGCGCGCCGCCGCATATTGGAGGTAGTCGGCGCCGCTCCTCGGCACCAGCATGTTGTTGCCGTCGTTGCCGCCGTAGAGGAAGAGGCAGACCAGCGCCTTGTACTCGCCGGCCTTGGGCAGCTCGGCCGCCGCGGCGATGTGGCCGAGGTCGAACAGGGTGCGGACGATCGACGTGGCCCCGACGGCGGCGCAGGTCCCCTTGCAGACCGTACGGAGGAAGTCGCGGCGGGTGGACGGCATAGGGCTCTCCTTCTCGTCCGGAGGTCCGGCTAGCGCTGGACCAGGTACTCCGGCGAGGTCACGATCAGGCGCACGGCGGCCCGGACCCGGCGCAGGGGGTTGGTGGGGCTCAACTGGTTCAGCGTATCGATCAGGATCGTCCGCATCGCGGCCGACATGCCGTCGGACATCAGCAGCAGGTTCAACGAGTCGACGAGCTGCGCCGGGTTCCCGGCGAGCGTCATCTCGTGCGAGAAGTCGAGGGCGAGGGTCTCGCCCTCGTACTCGTAGCCGTTGACGATCATGTAGCGCATGAAGTTGGCGTTGCCGATCGCCGTGGTCTCGGTGAAGATCTGGAACTCCGGCGAGGTGAGGCCCGCCGCCGCCACCTCGCCCGGCAGCGAGAAGTCGGGACTGAAGAAGTTGAAGACGGTCGGCGAGCGCAACGGGTTCTGTCCCAGCCCCCAGGTCGGGTCCTCCAGCCAGTAGAGCCGGAACCTGCCGCTCGGCGACGAGGCGTTGAAGGCGCGCATCAGGCCGCCCAGCCGCACGATCGGCTCGCGCAGATGGCCATACCCCTGGTTGCCCGTGACCGCCTCGGCCCGCGCCTCGTAGTCGAGCAGGATCGCCCGGATCACCGCCTTCATGTCGCCGCGCACGCCCTGGCCGTTGTCGTTGAACGCCGAGGCCACCCGGTAGACGTAGCCCGGGCCAGGGTTGCTGGTCACCAGCCTCTGGATGAGCAGCCGGGCGATGAAGGGGCCGGCGTTGGGGTGCTGGAAGATGTTGTCGAGCGCCATCTCCAGGTCCGCTTCGGCGGCGAGGCCGGCGGGCGTCCAGGCGCCGTCGAGCAGCCGCTTCGGACCCTCGGAGTGGTGGCTCGGCCAGGCCTCCATGGGCACGAGCCAGTTGTCGGGCGGCCAATAGAAGAGGTCGGGATCGCTGGTGTCGTTGCCGCCGAAGCTCCAGCCGGTGAAGACCCGCGCCAGCCCCTCGACGGTCTCCTGATCGTAGGTCGGGATGGGCAGGCCGCCGGCGCCGAGCTGCAGCGTGCCGTCGGGAAACTGCTTACGCAGGCCGATCGAGAAGAGCTGCAGGATCTCGCGCGCGAAGTTCTCGTCCGGGTTGCGGCCGGTCTCCGGGTCCTCCTTGTCGTTGCCCAGCATGTTGAGGTACACGCCCATGGCCGGGCTCAGCGTCACCTCCTCCAGGAGCTGCCGGAAGTTGCCGAAGGCGTTGCGCCCGAGGATGTCGAGATAGGAGGCGAGGCCGTAAGGCGTGAGCGCCGAGCTCGCGTCCGAGACGACGAAGACCTCCGACAGGGCGAGGACGACGCGCTGGCGCAACGGGTCGGGTCCCTGGACCGCCTGCTTCCAGAACGACTCCATCACCTGGGGCGACCTGAGCTCCTCGCCGGCGGCCTCGGCCGCTTCGAGATAGGCGACGTGGGAGGTGAGCGGCGCCTGGAACTGCTGGCCGAGCCAGGCGTCGAAGCCCGAGGACTGGAGCGCCGCGATCTCCGCGCGCGTCGGTCCGTAGGTGGCCTGATGCAGGAACCGCGAGGCGTCGCGGGCGGTCGGCGGCCCGCCAGGCAGCGGCGGCGGCGGTGGCGGCGGCGTGAAGACCGACGAGCCTCCCGCGAGATGGAAATGGCCGCGGATCTCCCCCGCCGGATAGCGCGACGTGTGGATGTTGAGGTAGACGCGGCCGGAGAGGATGGCGTCGACGATCTGCGGCACCGAGGTCGCGCCCACCGGCACCAGGGTCCAGATGTAGGAGCCGTCCGCCTGCGGCTCGGCGTCGTCGATATCGAACAGGATCTGGCCGCTCTCGTCCGGGTTCGCGGGGCCGTGG
>JBKKAU010000329.1:0-21093 GCA_046714475.1 Thermoanaerobaculia bacterium | reverse complement strand
GACCAAGGGGCAGTACTCGCCGACCAGCGAGCAGGGCAAGAGGACCAAGTCGACGCCGGCCGGCTCTGTCGACTACCCGTTCAACCCCCTGTCGCTCGCCCACGGCGCCGGAGCGACCTTCGTGGCGCGGAGCGTCGACGTCTTCCAGGCGCACCTGCGCGAGACCCTGCGCCGCGCCGCCCAGCACAAGGGGACGGCCTACGTCGAGATCTACCAGAACTGCAACATCTTCAACGACAAGGCCTTTACCTACATGACGGACAAGGAGTCCAAGGACGAGACCGTCCTCTACCTGGAGCACGGCAAGCCCCTGGTCTTCGGCAAGGCCAAGGACAAGGGGATCCGGATGCGGGGCACCGAGATGGAGGTGATCCAGCTCGGCAACGGCCTGGGGCCGGACGACTGCCTGGTCTGGGACGAGAGCCTGGAGAACCCGGCGACCGCCTTCCTCGCGGCGCAGCTCCTGCCGCCGGAGTTCCCGACGGCGCTGGGCGTCTTCCGCAACGTCGACCGGCCCGCCTACGAGACCCAGGTGGCAGACCAGGTCCGCCAGGAGATCGAGCGCTCCGGCTCCGGCCGTCTGGAGGACCTCCTGAACGCCGGCGACACCTGGGTGGTGCCGGATGTGTCGGCGGTGAGCTGAGAGGCTTGTCCCAACCCGTCCTCCCCATCGCCTTCATCGGCTCCGGGGTCATGGCCGAGGTCATGATCCGCGGCCTCCTCTCCCGGCAGGTCGTCTCCCCTGGGGACGTTTGGGCGGCGGGGCCGCGGGAGGAGCGCGCGGCGGAGCTGCGCGACGTCTACGGCATCCACGCGACCACCGACAACCTGGAGGCGGTCGACAACGCCGCCATCGTGGTGCTGTCGGTCAAGCCGCAGACCCTGGCCAAGGTGCTGAAGAAGCTCCGGGAGCGCATCCGGTCGGAGCACCTGGTGGTCTCGATCATCGCCGGCGCCCGCATGGCCGGCGTCGGCCAGGCGCTCGGGCACCCGGCGGTAGTCCGCTGCATGCCGAACCTGCCCTGCCAGATTCATCGCGGCATGACCATCTGGACGGCGACGCCCGAGGTCTCGCCCGAGGCGCACGAGACCGTGCGGCGCATCCTCCAGACCATGGGGCGGGAGGTCTACGTCTCCGAGGAGCGCGACCTCGACCGGGCGACGGCGGTCAACGGCACCGGACCGGCCCTGATCGCTCACTTCGTCAAGTCACTGGAGGACGCCGCCAACTTTATCGGCGAGTCCCGGGAGCTGGCGCGCCAGTCGGTGCTCCAGACCATGCTCGGCACGGCGGAGATGATCCTCTCCTCGGACCGTCACATCTCCGAGATGATCGACGCCGTCACCTCGCCCGGCGGCGTCACCGCCCGCGCCCTCCACGTGCTCCACAACGGGCGGTTCTCCGCCGTCCTGACCGAGGCCATCGACGCCGCCTATCACCGCACCCTGGAGCTGGGCGACCAGCTCGACAAGCAGGTTGGGGACGAGTAGGGCATTTCATGGCGGACCTGCTGATCCTCGCCCATGGGGGCTCGTGGGACATGCGCTTCCAGGTTACGTCGCTCGCGGCGAGCGCCGCGGCGGCCGGCGATCGGGTCGACGTGGCGTTGTTCTTCGGTGCGCTCGACGCATGGGCGAACGGCCGCTGGGACCACCTCGATCCGCGGCCGCCGCTGACATCGGACCAGTTGGAGTCGTTCGACCTGCCGCCGCTCTCCGGGATGCTCGCCCAGGGCCGCGAGGAGGGCACGATCCATGTCTATGCCTGCAGCGCCTCGACGCGCCTCCTCAAGCTCGACACGGCGAAGGTCCAGGCGTCGGTCGACGCCCTGCTCGGCTGGCAGAGCTTCTCGCGGATGATCCGCGAGGCCGGCCGGGTGGTGACGCTCTAGATCACACCGGCGTCGTGGGATCGGCCGCGACGCGCATCGGCTCGGCGATTTCGGCCGCGCCATAGCTCTCGGTCGATACCAGCGGGCAGCGGCGGCAGGCCTCTTCCCCTTCCTGCAACCACCAGCGGCAGGCGGGCCGGATGGCGCATTCGGGGAGCGGCGCCTGCTCTTCGGGGAGGTGCTGCACGATGCGGGTCACCAGCCGGCAACTCGCGCCGTCGCCGTCGAAGTGCTGGCAGGCCTTGCCGGCGCACGGGGCCGAGAACCGGAAGACCTCGGTGGGGGAGACCGGCTGCGCGAGCGCCAGCAGCTCCTCGGTGACCGGCACCGTCTGCTCGAGAAAGGCGACGCGTGGCTGCTCCACGCTGCCGAGGACCACTCCGAAGGCGACGCTGCCCGGCATCTCCGGCCGGGCGCTGGGGCACTGGATGCGGCCAGGAGCTTCGTTGTTGAGAACTCTCAGCTTTCCCATGGAGATCCTCCCGCGGCTCTGCGAGCCGCCACGCGTCGTTGGCTCTCTTGCTAAGCGCCGCCGCCCTGGTCGCCCCGAACCCCGCCGCCGGCCCCCCCGAACCCGCCGAGGTTGAAGCGGTCCATGTCGATCCAGATGCCGACCCAGATCTTGGGGTTGATCTTGAACGCCGACTGCTGGGACTCGTGCTCTTTGAGGACGCGCAGCACCGACGAGGACGTCGCCGAGACGAGCTGATCCAGGGAGATGCCGCCCTGGGGCGAGAGGATGTTCGCCGCACGGTCCTGAGGATTGTCCGTCGCCATGGTCATACCTCCACATGGCGTCTCCCCGGCGGTATTGCCGGAGAGACGGGTCTCACTCCTCTTGGGCGACAGGTTTTCAGGTTTTGTTACAAAGCGGGTAACGTTGTGGGGTCCGCCATCGCCCATACTTGAGGAGCGGGCGCGATTTGGCGAAATGGGAAAGTACGTTCGTCCAATGGATTGCGACGCGCTTCGACAATGCGCCTGGAGGAGCTCATGAGATTCCCTGATCGATTTGTGGCAGCCCGGGCTCTTCGAATGAGGATGGCCGCCTGGATACCGGCGATGCTGGCGGTATCAGCTCTCGCGGCGACGTCCTCTTTTGCCTTGGACCTGGAGCTCTCGACGGTTCAGGTCCAAGGGGGAGAGGTCCGCTTCAACGCGAGTCCCCCTATCCCCGCTGACGATTGGCCCGCTGGGGACAACGTCCAGGTGGTCTCGACTCCCCGTTACATCGTCGCCGCGGACCTGGACGACATCACGTTCTCCAGGCATGGGTTCTTCCGCTACAAGGTCTACGTCCGTCCGAAGCCGGGGATTCCCGGCGAACCGGTCTACTTCCCTGTCAACGGCGACTCGAAAGGGTTGTTCCCCGTGCAGATGGCCGACGTCGAGCTCGGCATCGGTGAGGGGGGTGAGGGGGAGACCCTGGACCGGAAGCGGATCACGCTGCTGGTCATCAGCGCAGAGGCGACGGACTACCTCATCATGCCGCCCCGCAATGAGCCGGCGAAGATCGACCTCCCCGGCGAAGCCGAGATCCCCCTGTCGATTCAGAACGTGCTGACGACATGGCCGGTCTCGGTCGTGGCGTTCACTGTGCCGGAGAGCAAGATCTGGTACAAGTCCGGGCTGGGGGTCAGAAACCTGAGGTATGAAAACCAGGAGGATTTCAAGCCGTTCGACATCCGGCCGGGTATGGCTGAAAGCATGGTGGTCCTGCGTCTCGTCCCCGATTCCAGACAGGCGTTTTCCAAGCTGTTTTTCCAACGGGCGAACGCGCTCGAGAACGAGTACGTGACGGCATCCTTGGAATACGACACGCCTTGGGGTATCCAGGACAGCCTGGATATCAAGATCCCGGTGCGCTTCGTGCCCTCGCTCCCTCTCCTTTTTGTGGCCCTGTTGTTGGGAACGGCGATGGGTTCGATTCTGCCGGTCCTGGCCGGCAGGAGGAGGTGGGCGAAATGGCCGCGGACGTTCGCGGTCTCCCTGCTCAGCGCCTTCATCGTGGAGGTCCTGGCCAGCGTCCTGGTCTATTTCGACAGCGAGTTCAAGCTCTTTGGGATCGTGCTCGACCCCTCTCTGCTGGGACCTGCGATGTTGATCGGAGTTTTCATGGGGCTGCTGGGTTTCCGGAGCCTCGACGTGCTCGAGGGGTTCTTTTCCAAAGAGGATGACGCGGAACCGGAGGCGGCAAAATGAGACGGAAGACATTCGTCGCGGCACTCGTGATCGGCCAACTGCTCTGGACCGCGGTCCTCACACTCTCCGCGGCCGAGGTCGAACCGACCGCTCTCTCTGTTCTGCGCTCCGGGGACCTGATGGTCCTGGATGCGAGCCAGGGCCTCTTTCTGCTGACGACGAAATCGGGGCAGGTCCGGCAGCTGACGCGGGGGTTCGGACCCTTCGAAGCCATGGACATGGCGGGCGCCTCCCTCGACGGTGGCGAAGACCTCTTCGTGACCCTGAACCTGCGGTCGTCCAAAGGCGACAACCAGACGCAGCTCGTGCGCTACAACACCGCCGGGCAGCGGGTGGGGGAGTGGAGTCTGCCGAGCGGCCTGGCCCGGTTGAGCGGGGTCGCGGTCGACGCGCGGCAGAGGGTGGCCTATGTCGTCAACACACAGCCGCCGGAGGTCTACAAGGTGGACCTGAGCCGGCCTCGTACCCCGATGGTCCGGTTGCCGGGAGTCCGCGGCGCCCAGAGGCTCGGCTGTATGGTCCTGGACGCCCGCCGGGGCAGGTTGTTAATCGCCGATCCCTATCTCGGACGGGTGTACGCCTACGACCTCGCCAGCGGCCAGAGCGAGGTCCTGCTCGAGAAGGTGGGGGAGGTCGGCGGGCTGGCGCTTGATCCCAACGCGGACCGCCTGTTCGTCGCCGACGCCGTCGGCAAGCGGATCCTGGTGTCGAACCTCGCAGGCAGATCCACGGCTCCTACCCCCTTTGCGCCACAGCTCCAGAGGCAACTGGACGAGCCGCTCGGGCTGGCCCTGGGCGGCGGCAACCTTTGGATCGCGGACAGGGATGACGAGGAGGTGCTTCTGGTCTCCGGCACCGGCCAACTGGTCCGCACCTTCTCGCTCGAGAGGATTGCCGCGTCGTTATCCAAAAAGAAATAGCGCCGGCGCCTACAGCAGCTTGGACTCGTGGTCGGCCCAGACCAGGCCGGCCATCACCTTGGGCAGGAAGCGCGTCGACTTGGGCGGCAGGACGTTGCCGCCCGCGATCGAGCTGGCGAAGCCCGAGGGCTGCATCGGCGGCAGCCAGAAGCCGGTGGCCAGCTTGCCCTCCTGGATCTGGCGGTACAGCTCGTCGGCGCTGTCGCGGTAGACCACCGTGCCGTCGGTCGCCGACTCCGGCGGGTAGCCCAGCGCGGGAAGGATCGTCTTGTGGAGGATCTCGACCGGGAGCTGCGGCTCGCCGGGGGCGGCGGCGTCCGGCACCATCGTCGGGTCGAGGGTCCAGACCTCCGGCTCCCGGCCGGTGAACCAGACGCCGAGCGCCGGCTGGTCGGCCGCCGTGACCGCGGCCAGCAGCCCTTCACCCCCAGGGCCGTGGAACGGCTGCGCCGTGACCGGCACGCCCGCGAGGCGCGACAGGTCGGCCGGCTCGCGCAGGCCGCGGTGGGTCGGCCGGATGGACAGCCCCGAGGAGCTCAGGCTGGTGATCACGGCGAGCTTGGCCGCCGCGGCGCTGCCCGCGGACGCTTTGTGCTCGGCCGCGAAGCGCTGGCCCACCTTGTAGCGGTGGTGACCGTCGGCGATGGCCGCCACGCCCTCGACCGCCTTCTTGTAGAGGGCGATGCGGGCGGGGTCGTCGACGCGGTAGAGCAGGTGGAGGTTCCCGGCCGCGTCGCGATGGCGGACGAGCGGGGCCGCCGTGGCCGCGTCCTCTTCGACCAGGGCGTCGAGCCGCCCCTCGTCCTCGGAGAGGAGCAGGATCGGCTCGTAGTCGACGCGGGTCGCTTCGAGCAGCGCCAGCCGGTCGGCGAGTGGCTTGTCCAGGGTCTGCTCGTGGTGTCGGATGTGAGAGGTGTCCTCGTAGCCGATCAGACCGGTGACCCCGAGCCGCCGGCCACCGTCGGCAAGCTCGGCGACGTAGGGATAGAGGGCCGGCTGGGGATCGCGCTCGACGATCCCCTTGTTCCGCCAGCTCTCGTGCAGGCCGGCGGAGTGGCGGTAGACGTCGCCGCTCCCGCCGGGAGGCACCGGCTTCGTGAGGTGGACGAACTGGTACGGCGACTGCGCGTGATAGCGGTCGCGCAGCGCGTCGTTGATCTGGTCGTAGGGCAGGGCGGCCAGCTCGCCGGCCTCGCCCGCCTGGGGCGTATATCGCAAGCCTTGGAAAGCAAAAAGGCGCATGGGATGGCTCTCCTCTCCGGAAACTCCCGTCTGACGGGGCACCGCATTCTATCCTCACCCTGTGTCTCCGCCGTGAAGCGGCGGGACAAGACAACCTATGCCCATGTCAGGATGACACCGGGTTAGTAGAGCCCAAGCCGCAGAACCGAGGAGGGACCATGCCCGATCTACAGGAGCTTCACCGCCTGTTCGCGTACGACCGGTGGGCCAACCGGGAGACGCTCGCCTCGCTCGCCGCCGCCGGGGAGCCGCCGGCTCGCGCTCTGCGCTTCATGGCTCACATCGTGGCGACCGAGCGGCTCTGGCTGGGGCGGCTCCTCGCCGACGGCGAGCGCGTCGTGGTCTGGCCCGAGCTGACGCTCGCCGAGTGCGCGGCGCGGCTCGACGAGATGGCGGAGCGCTGGGAGGAGGTCCTGGGCGGCCTAGCCGAAGAGGACCTCCCGCGCGCCGTCGAGTACGTCAACTCGTCGGGGGAGGCTTGGACCGGCACGGTCGGGGACATCCTGACGCACATGGTGATGCACGGGGTGTATCACCGGGGGCAGATCGCGGCCGAGCTGCGCCAGGCCGGGCACGAGCCGGCCTACACGGATTTCATCCACGCGGTACGGCAGGGCTTCGTGGAGTAGTCAGACCGCCCGGCGCAGCCAGCCGGCCTTGCCCATCCGGCGCTCGATCAGCCGCACTTTCCAGCGATAGCCGCGGTCCTTGCTGCCGGGGTGCCAGCTCTTGGGCCGTGGCAGGCCCGCCGCCAGCTCGGCGGCCTGGCGCACGGTCAGGCTGCGGACCGATTTGCCATAGTAGTGGCGGGCCGCGGCCTCGGCGCCGTAGATCCCCGGGCCGAATTCGACCACGTTCAGGTAGATCTCCAGGATGCGCCGCTTGGTGAGGTGCTTCTCGAGCTGGCGCGTCAGGAGGGCCTCCTTGACCTTGCGGAGGGGGTTGCGCGACGGCGAGAGCCAGAGGTTCTTGGCCAGCTGCTGGGTGATCGTCGAGGCGCCGCGCGGCAGCGTCTTCTCCTCCCAGGCCTTTTCCAGCGCCTGCCGCAGCTCGCGGTCGGAGAAGCCGTCGTGCGAGAAGAACTCGATGTCCTCGCTCACCAGCACGGCGCGTTTGAGGTTCGGCGAGATCCGCGAGTAGGGGACCCACGTCCATTCGACTTCGCGGCGGTCGCCCAACAGGCCCCAGCCCTGATAGCTCTTAATGAAGGCGGTGGTCTCCGGCTTCCGCTCGGCGAGGGCCGCGGCGTCAGGCCAGGTGAGCGCTTCCCAGCCAAGCCACAGGCCGAGCGCGACGATCACGGCGAGGAGGATCCGCAGGCCTCTCCGGCGGGGAGGCTGGTAGGGCGACGCTATCATCGGGAGCCTGATCATACGGCAGAGCGGTCCGCGGAGGCGAGCGGCTCGGGTGTTATACTGAGGAGCACCATTTCCTGTAGAAGGAACCCGATCGACGGGGTCGTAAACCGGTGCTCCGGCGCGCTCCCATCGCACATAAGAAGGAGAAGCAGATGCAGACGGCGGTTGTAAGGAATGGCGGGCGGGCCGGACGGCTCGCGCTGGGGTTGGCCCTGGTCGCGACCTTCGGCTTCGGCGGTCCGGGTCAGGCGGCGGAGACCGAGGCATGGGTGCCGCAGACGTTCGGTCTCGAAGACAAGCGGGGAGCGTTCTTCCCCGAGAAGTCGGTCCGGCCGACCCCGTCCGAGAGTTTCGGGGTGGCCCTGGACGTCGTGCCGCAGATCGCGCTGCCGGAGGTCGACACCAAGGCCTTGCTGCGGCAGGATGAGGAGAAGGCCCGGGTGAGCGGCGAGAAGGTCCTGCGCTTCGGCGTCGGACGGAACGTCCAGGCCGGCATTCAGGACGGCAACTGGTACCGGCTCGCCAACGGCGGCAGCCTCTGGGTGCTGGACGTCGTCTCCTCCGGCGCCCTCGGCGTGCGTCTGCACTTCAAGGACTTCCAGCTTCCCAACGGCGCTCAGCTCGCCGTCTACTCGCCGTCGGCCCTCGACGACGCCGGCATCAAGGCGCTGGAGCCGGGCGACCGCCGGATGGCCCTCTACGAGGCCAGCCATCCGCGCCGCGACTTCTGGAGCCCCACCGTGCACGGTGAGCGGGCGCGCGTCGAGCTCTACCTGCCGCAGGGCGTGACCGCGGAGGCGTTGCCCTTCGCCGTCGACCGTCTCCAGCACATCTACCTGGACCCGGTGGAGAAGGTCACGGGCAAGATCGCGGGCAGCTGCCATAACGACGTCAGCTGCCATCCCGACTGGGCCGGGGTCGCGCTGTCCGTGGCCGGCATCGGCGTCGCCGGTTTCGACAGCCTCTTCTGCACCGGTCAGCTCATCAACAACTTCTCCCAGGACTTCACCCCGTACTTCCTGACCGCCAACCACTGCCTCAGCGAATCCTTCGAGGCCCAGGATAGCGAGATCTTCTGGGGCTATCAGACGGCCACCTGCGGCGGCGGCCAGCCCTCTCTGAGCTCGGTGCCGACCTCGGTGGGCACCACGCTGGTGTCGACCAACCCGGCCTCGGACTACACGCTGCTGCTGATCGAAGGCACCCTGCCCAACGGCCTTTTCTGGGCCGGCTGGACCGGGGGGACGATCGACAACGGCACGCCTTCGACGGCCATCCACCATCCGTCGGGCGACTTCAAGCGGATCAGCTTCGGCAACAAAAACGGGTCGAGCGGCTGCGGCGGCGGCTCGGGCCACGTCCAGATCGGCTGGACCGACGCCCCCACCGAGCCGGGCTCCTCGGGGTCGGGCATCTTCCGCAACGACACGCAGCAGCTCTACGGCCAGCTTCACTGCGGCCCCTCGGCCTGCGGCAACGAGACCAACGACGACTACGGCGCGTTCTCCTCGACCTTCTCCCGGATCCAGGCCCCCATGAACGGGGGCAGCGACGACAACTCGGAGCCCAACGACTCCTGCGGCGCTCCCAGGGTGGCCAAAAAGGGGACGCTGACGGGCCGGCTCGTCAAGTACGCCGACACCGACTGGTACCGGATCAAGGTGCCGAAGAACAAGACCCTCAAGGTCACCCTGACCTTCACGCACGGCAACGGCGACATCGACGCCAAGCTGTACAAGACGTGCGGCCAGAACCCGGTCGCCGAGGTCAACAGCGCCACGAACACCGAGGTTCTCTCCTACAAGAACACCGGCGCGCCCGCCAACTTCACCTGGCAGGTCTTCCTCTTCTCGGATACCCGCAACGGCTACACGATGAAGGTGGAGCTCAAGTAGGAGCGTAGTTCCCTGGAGGGCCGCCCCGCCGGCCCTCCACCCCTTCCGACGGTGTAGCCGCCTTGCCGCCGATCACCGTCCCGTTGCGCGCCCCGGAGCTCGCCTCCGGCGAGTGGCTCCAGGGACCCGAGGTCTCGATCAAGTTCGCCCGCGGCGCGGTCGTGCTGGTCGAGTTCTGGGAGTCGACCTGCGTCAACTGCCTGCGGACCCTGCCTTACCTCAAGGCCTGGCACGAGCGTTATGCCGGACGCGGTTTCCTGACTGTCGGGGTACACACGCCGGAGTTCGACTTCACCGCCGATCCCGCCGTGGCCGCGGCGGCCATCCAGGCGGAGGGGATCCCCTACCCGGTGTTGCTGGACAACGACCGCGCCACCTGGCAGGTCTTCGCCAACCACTACTGGCCGTCAAGGTATCTGATCGACGCGCGCGGCTACCTGCGCTACGAGCACTACGGCGAAGGGGCGTACGGAGAGACGGAGGAGTGGATCCAGCGCCTGTTGCGCGAAGCCGGGGACGAGGCGCCGATGCCCGGGCTCCTGGAGCCGGTCCGCCCGGAGGATCGGCCCGGGGCGGTCTGCCATCCGGCGACGCGCGAGATCCACCTGGGGTTCCATCGCGGCAGGCTCCTGGCGCCAGAAGGCTACCGGCCGGGGGAGGAGGTGCGGCACCGGGAGCGCGAGGAGGGGCCGGCGCCGACGGGGATGTTCACCGCCCGCGGGCTCTGGCTCCACGAGGCCGAGTACCTGGAGGCGCGCGAGCCCGGGGCGGAGCTGGAGCTGGTCTGCGAAGCGGCCGGCGTGAACTTGGTCGTCGAGCCCGCCGGGGAGCTGGAGATCGAGATGGACGGCGCCCCGGTTCCGGACACCGAGCGGGGAGCGGACCTCGTGGAGAGGGACGGCCGGACCTTCGCCGTCTGGGACCACCCGCGGATGATTCGTCTCATCGACGCTCCCGAGTTCCGCCGCCGGCGCCTCACCCTGCGGTTCCCGCGGGCGGGGGTGCGGGCGTATGCGGTCAGCTTTTCGAGCTGTGTGGGGTAGAAAAGGACTAAAAGGACAACAAGGTCTCCAAGGACCAGGGACCTTGTTGTCCTTGGAGTCCTTGGAGTCCTTGCTGTCCTTTGCCTTGGTGGGCGTTCCACCCCACCCCTCCGCGCTGTCTCATAGGGCATGGTCACTTCTTGCGGGATCGCTACGCCACAGAGGCGCTCTGCGCCCACCGGGCGATCTTCCTATAGTCTAGGTCCCGGCTTTGCATTACCAGGCCGTGACGGCAACCGCTTCCCATGCCGCTCCGGGAGCGGCAGCCGGAGTCCCTTTGAAAGGCGAGCCGGTATCTTGAATCTCGAGCAGCTCAGCGACGAGGACTTGATCCGCAAGGCGCGGAGCGAGCCCGCCAGCGCCGCGGCCTGCATCGAAACCCTCTTCCGGCGCTACTACTCCAAGGTGGCCTCCTGGTGCCTGCGGATCTCGGGTGACCGGGAGACCGCGGCCGACCTCGCGCAGGAGGTCTTCCTGCGCCTCCACTCCCGCCTCGACTCGTTCCGCATGGAGAGCCGGTTCTCGACCTGGCTCTACCAGGTCACCCGCAGCGTGGCGATCAACCACGGCGAGGCCCGCCGCAGGCGGACCGCCCCGCTCGACGACCTCGAGACCGCGCCGGACCTGGTGGACATGCTCCCGCGAGCGGAAGACCTCCTGGTGAAGAGCGAGGAGCTCCAGGGGCTCAGGACCGCGATGGAAGAGGCCCTCGAGCCGCTCGAGGCCAAGGTCCTCTATCTGCACTACGCAGATGGCCTTACCCTGGCCGGCATCACCGAGATGCTCGGCCTCCAGAACAAGTCCGGCGCCAAGGCCTACATTGTGAGCGGCCTGCGCAAGCTGAAGAGACGGTTCGGCCGCGCCCCCGGTCCCACGCCGGCCACGGCCCGCGGAGGTTCGCGATGAAGGATGGCATGCCTCTCGGCGATGCGTTGCGCTCGGCCTGGTCTCCGGCCGACGGCCACCCCTCGCCCGAGACCTTCCTGAGCTGGGAGATGGGGGAGCTTTCCCCCGAGGAGCGGCGGCGGCTCGAGGAGCACGTGGCGCGCTGCCCGGCCTGCGCCGCCGAACGCGATCTCGCCCGGCTTTTCGAAGAGGAAGAGGCGGGCGAGGACGTCGACTTCATCGTCTCGCGTCTCGAAGGGATGCATCTGGGCCTCAAGACGGAAGAGGCGCGGATCCTCCCTATCGCCCCGGCCCAGGCTGCCCGGAGGGAGGTCCGAGCCGTCGAGGCCCCTCGCCGCTCTCGCATGAGCCCGCTCTGGGGGCTCGCCGCGGCCGCCATGCTGGCCCTCACCTTAGGGGTCCTCTTCCAGATGCGGCAGGCGCCGCCGGTCCTGCCCGATCCAGGCTCCGCCGGGGTCTTCCGCGGCGCGGACCTGGCGCCCGTCTCCCCGGTGGGCGAGCTGGGGGAGGCCCCCTCCGATCTCCGCTGGGAAGAAGCTCCCGGGGCCGGGCGTTATCGTTGGAGAGTGACCTCGGTCGACGGCACCGTTTTGGGGGAGGGGACTGTCTCCGGTTCTACCGCCCCGTTGCCTGAAGGCCTGGTCCGCAGCCTGAAACCGGCGGTCGTGTACACGTGGATGGTGGAGGCATTGGATGCCCAGGGCGGCCGGATCGCTCTCTCCGAGCCGGTCCGTTTCCGCGTGCGGCCGCAGGGAGACCCGCCTCTGTCCCCGGATGGAGGCTGACTTCAAGAGGTGCTCACATGAAATCGGCTCCCCGCGCCGCCGTTCTCGCCATTCTCGCCGCCTTCGCGCTCGTCCTCCTCTTCCTGGCCGCTCCTCGCGAGGCCGCCGCCGAAAACAGGCTCAAGCTGCGCGTCAACGACGCCGCCGGCATGCCCGGCGAGCGCGTCGCCATCGTCCTGCGGACCTACTCCTCGCGTCCGATCGGCCAGGGTCAGATCTCTTTCCGCGCGCGCCGCCGCGCCCAGGCCCGCTCGAACGCGGTCTGGGACAAGGCTTCGACCTCGGCCGCCGCCGAGGCGTCTCCGTTCGCCCGGCTGGAGGAGGTCCAGGTGTTCAGCGCGGGCCAGGACGCCCGGTTCGAGATCCGGTTCGACGCGGAGCGGTCGGTGCTCACCATCCAGTCGCCTTCCCGCACCATCAACGCCAGCGACGGGCCGCTCGCCATCCTCTACTACCGGCTGGCGGATTGGGTCCAGCCTGGCGAGGAGTACGAGATCGGGGTCGAGGTGGAGAACACCACCCTCTACGACGAGCGGGGACGCCTGATCCCGATCGAGTCGCGGCCCGGCACCCTGGAGATCAGCTCCAACGGCAATGAGAATGAGGATGGGTACGAGCTCAAGGCGGTCGGCGCCCAGGTCCGGCCGGGCAAGGTGGCGTTCCTGGGGGTCGAGACCGAGACGCCGCTCGCCCTGTCCAGCGGCCGGATCGTCTTCCGGTACGACCCGTCAGTCGCGCGGCGCAAGCCGAAGGTGCAGATCCATCCCCGGTATGGCAACGTGCGCTTCACCGCGGACACGAAGACCCCGGGCATGGTGATCGTCACGTTCCAGTCGCCGGACGCCTCGTTCAACCGCGTCCCGGGGAAGATCGTGGAGGTCCTGCTCCGGATCTGGGCGGGCGCGCCGCGCGGCACCCGGTCACGGGTCTCCATCGATCCCGTCCTCTCTTACCTGGTGGACGCGGAAGGGAGGACGGTGGAGCTCGATATGGACGACGCGGAGCTGGTGATCCTGCGGTAGCCCGGCCCGGTAGGTTATTCCGGCGGTCTGAGCCGGGCGACCGTGGCGACCAGCTCTTCGGGCTCGACCGGCTTTGCGATGTGCGCCTGGAAGCCGGACTCGAGGATCCGGGTGCGGTCCGCCTGGCTCGCGTAGGCGGTGAGCGCGGCGGCGGGGACGGCGCCGCCGAGCTCCGCCGGCAGCTCCCGGATGGAGCGGATCAGGGCGTAACCATCCTCCCCGGGGAGCCCGATGTCGCTCAGGAGGACGTGCGGCCGGGTCTGCTGAAAGACCTTTCGGGCCTCCTCCGTCGACTGCGCCGTGACCACCTCGGCCCCGTGGTCCCGCAGCACCATGACGACGATCTCCAGAGTGTCCACGTGGTCTTCGACCACGAGCACCCGGATGCCGCCTAGACTCGCCGCCGTGAGACCGGGTCTGAACGGCGATGGGACGGGCTTCGTCGTGGCGTCAAACGCGCGCGGGAGCTGGACGACGAAGGTGGCTCCACGGTCCTGACCGAGGCTCTCCGCCTCGACGGTGCCGCCGTGCAGCTCGACCAGGTGGCGCACGATCGCCAGCCCCAGACCGAGCCCGCCATGCGCGCGCGCGGCGGAGGCGTCGGCCTGGCGGAAGCGGTCGAAGACGTAAGGCAGGAACAGGGGGTCGATCCCCTGCCCCGAGTCCTGGACCACGACCCGGATCGAGGAATCGACCGGCTCCAGGCCGACCCGCACCCATCCACCCCGCGGGGTGAACTTGATCGCGTTGGAGAGGAGGTTCCAGATCACCTGCTGCAGGCGGTCCGGGTCCCCTGAGACCAGAGCGGCGGCAGTTTCGAGGTCGGGCTGCAGCTGGATGCCCTTGGCCTCCGCCGCGGGTCGGACCGTCTCCACGGCGCTCTTGACCACCGCGTTGAGGTCCACGGGACGCATCGTGAGGCGCAGCTTCCCGGTGACGATGCGGGAGACCTCGAGCACGTCCTCGATGAGCTGGGTCTGGGCTTTGGCGTTGCGCTCGATGATCTCGGCCGCCCGCAGGGTGGCGTCCGGGTCCAGGCTGCCGGTGCGCATGAGGTGGACCCAGCCGACGATGGCGTTGAGCGGCGTCCGCAACTCGTGGGACAGGGTCGCCAGGAAGTCGTCTTTCAAACGGTTGGCCTGCTCCGCGGCGGTCCGGGCGGCCTCTTCGAGCCGGAGCAGCTCCTGTCTCTGGGCCATCTCCGTCACCAGGGCCTCTTCCACCCGCTTGCGGTCGCTGATGTCGCTGACGATCCGGACCGAGCCGGTGAATGCGCCGCGATCGTCGAAGATGGGGTCCGAAGAGATCTCGAACCAGCGGTCTCCGGCGCTCAGCTCGCAGATCTCCCGGCGCCGGCTTCGCCGGGCCTTTTCCACGGGCCATCCCTCCTCGGGCCTGGTCATCCCGGGAAGCGGCGGGAGGGCGTCCATCGCGCCGAGCTCCCGCGGGTCCCTTCCCAGGAGGTCGGCCATCGCCCGATTGCACCGCAGGAATTTGTCCTCCGCGTCGAGGAGGGCCACCCCGTCCGTGATGGCGTCGAAGGTGGTCTGCCACAGCCGGGCCGCCTGCCGCACCTCCGCCTCCGCTTTGCGGGCTCGCAGCAGCGCGTGGATCGTCGCCACCAGCACGATCGGCTCGACCGGATGGGTGAGATAGCCGTCGGCTCCCCCCTCCAGGCCGGCGACCAGGTACTCGTTGCTGGCGTAGCTGGAGGTGAGATGGAGGACGGGGATGGAAGAGGTTTCGGGATCCGCCTTCAACGTCTTGCAGATCTCGAAGCCGCTGGCGTCCGGCAGGTTGATGTCCAGGAGGATCAGGTCGGGAGCCTGTTGAGCCAGCTTCAACCCCTCTTTACCGCTTCCCGTCTGGTGGACCTGAAAACCTTCGCGCTGGAGCACGCGGCCGAGGACGTAGCGGACGGCCTCGTCGTCTTCGATGTGAAGGATGCGTGGATTGGACACTGCTTCGTCCTGCTTTACAGTGCGGTCGATGGAGAAGACATGCTAATCGACCCTTCTTCCGGGGTCCAGCCTGCCCGCGTCAAAGCCTCCCGGAGCTTGGACAACGCGTCCGGTTGCGCCCAGGTCTCCTTGGACAGTACCGGAACGGCCCATCGGTCGAGCCGTTCCGCCTCCTCCCGCTCCAGGACATGGGAGGTAGCCACGATGACGGGGATCCCGCGGGTGACCGGCTCGGCCTTGAGCTGGTCGAGCACCTCGAAGCCGTCGAGCCCCGGCATGGCGAGGTCGAGGAAGATGACGTCCGGCTGCTCTTCCCGAGCCCGCCGCAGACCCTCCAGACCGTGATCGGCTTCCACGGGCTCCAGAGGGATCTTGCCGAGCAGTCCTTTCAGGACATACCGGGAGGCCTCCTGGTCGTCGATGATCAGGGCTCTGTTCTTCTGTGCGGTGAGGCTCCGCAGCATCGCCAGCAGCCACTCCCGGTCCACCGGCTTGTTGCCGTAGGCGTCGGCCCCGAGGGCGGCGGCCTTGGCCGGGTCGTCGATGACGGTGATCATCACCACCGGGATGTGCCGGGTCTCCTGGGCCTCTTTGATCTCGGTCAGGAATTTCCAGGTCTGCTCCCCCCGGAGCTCGACGTCGAGGAGGATGACGCGAGGCGTGACGGTCCGCAGGCGCGCCGCGGCTTCTCTCGTGCTGCGGGCAGGGACGATCTGGAAAGGCGTACCCTGGAGGAGCCGCTCGTAGACGTGGAGGTCCTCGGGGGTATCCTCCACCACCAGCACCGGGATACGCCGGGGATCGAGCGGCTGGATCTCTTCCTCCAACTCGGTCGTCTCGGTCGAGCCGGCCGACCCCGCCGGAAAATAACGGCGCGGCAGGGTGAGCGAGAACGTCGAGCCCACCCCCGGCGCGCTATCGAGCGAGATCATCCCCCCCAGGAGCTCGGCGAGCTTTTTTGACAGGGCGAGCCCCAGACCGGTCCCCTTGACCTTGGTCTGGAGACGGCCCTCGATCTGCCCGAACTCCCGGAAGATCCGGTGCTGGTCCTCCGGCGCGATGCCGATGCCGGTATCCGCCACCGAGAAGACGACGCTCTCGCCGTCTGGGGCCAGGACGGCTGAGACCCGGATCTCACCCTGCTCGGTGAACTTCAAGGCGTTGGAGAGGAAGTTGCGCAGGATCTGGGAGACCTTCCCTTCATCGGTGTAGAGAGGGGGCAGGTCCGCGGCGGGCTCCTCGAAGATCAGGTGGACGCTCTCCGCGACCAGGAGCGGCCGCAGCATCCCGCGCAGCGCCCCGAAGAGGTCCCGGACCTCGAAGTGGATGGGACGTATCACGATCTTTCCCGCCTCCACCTTCGCCAGGTCCAGCAGGTCGTTGACCAGCTCCGAGAGGCCCTGGGCCGCCTTCTTGATGAAGCCGACCTGCTTCTCCTGCTCGGCCGTCAGGTCGCCGTCCGTACGCTCCTCGAGCAGCCGCGAGAGCGCCAGGATGGAGTTCAGGGGGGTCCGGAACTCGTGGCTCATGTTGGAGAGGAACCGCGACTTCATCTCGTCGGCCCGCCGCAGGTGCTCGGCCTTCTCGTCCAGCTCCGCGTAAAGCGCCACCACCCCGCGGTTGGTGTCTTCGAGCTCGCGGTTGACCCGTATGAGCTCTTCCTGTCTGCCGCGCAGCTCGTCCAGGGTGCGCAGCAGCTCCTGGTTCTGATGCTGGATCTCCGTGAAGGGGTTCTGGACGTCTTCGCGGGCGAGGGCGGCGCCGACCTGCGCTATGCCCGGCTTGTCCAGAGCGGGGACGCTGGCGGGAAGGAGCTTCCGCAACCGGACCGTGGTGCCCTGGCCGGGCGCCGACTCGATCTCGAACTGGTCCATGAGCCGCCGTGCCCCGAGGATGCCGAGCCCCATGCCGGTCGGGGATCGGTAGCGGCCGGAGAGGAGGAGCGGGAGGTCGGCGATCCCCGGCCCCTTGTCGGAGGCACGGACCAGGAGCACCTGGGGCGCTGTCCTGCCCTCGAGCAGGAACTCGATCTTGCCCATGCCGGCGTACTGGTAGGTGTTGCGGGCGACCTCGGAGACGGCGGTGGCGATCCGTACCTGGTCCTGGGCTTCGAAGCCGAGCAGCCGCGCGATCTGCCGGGCCCTCTGCCGTGCCAGGACCACGTCGGGCTCCTGGCGGACCTCGACGGTGAGTAGGGCCGTGCTCATGGGACGGCGGCCCTCTCTCCGGACGGATGGCGCTCGCGGACCACCGCCACCGTCGCGTCGTCGCGGACGCGGCCGAAGTCGCGGTAGAGCACCCCCGCGATCAGGCTCGGGTGCCGGATGACGAGGCCCGGGTAGGCGTCGAGCCGCCAGCGGGTGGACAGGCCGTCCGAGGCCATGATCAACAACGCCCCGTCCGGCCAGGGATAGCTGAACTCGCGGATCTTCGCCGTGCCCTGGCCGACGATGCCGTTGAGCGACACCAGGTGCTGGCTTCGCCCGTTCGCCTCGATCACTCCCGTGATGTTGCCGATCCCGGCGAAGCGGACGGTCTTCGCTTCGAGGTCGACGTCGGCCACGGCCGCCGCCGCGCCCCGGGTGCTCCGCAACGCGTCGTGGCAAGCCTCGAGGACCTGGGTGGGCGAGCCGTCCGGATCTTCCCGCGAGGCGGCGACCGCCCGCTGCGACGCTTCGCGGGCGAAGGGACCGTGCCCCAGGCCGTCGGCGACGAGCAGGCGCCAGCCCCCGGGCCGGAGCCGGATGTCCAGACCGTCCCCCGAGGCCTCTTCACCACGGACCGGCAGGCAGACGGCTCCCCACTCGCCGCGCGGGTCCGCACTGTTGGTTTTTGGGGAGAGCGGTGACGCCCAGAGCTGCGCGAGGAGGGCCGTCCCCTGGCCCGGGGCCGAGTAGGCTTCGAACAGGTCGGACAACCGGGCGATCGCGCCCAGGCCAGTGCCGGGGCTGCCCGCGGTGGAGTACCCGTCCCGTTGGGACCTCGCCAGGTCGGCCATGCCCGGACCGCGGTCGAGGGCGAGGATCTCAAGACCGTCGGTCTCGCCGGATCGTAAGGCGCGGACGACGATCTCGCCGCCGCCCGCGTGTTTGATGAGGTTGCCGGCCATCTCGGTGACCACGATGGCGACCTTGCCTGCCGCGGTCTCGTCGAAACCGAGCCGCCGGGCGGCGGCGGAGATCAGCCTTCGGGCCTCTCCCACCTGGCTGGTCTCGGTGACGGGCAGGGCGGATAGGGGGACAGTATTCTCTTTCACATCAGACAACGTCTACTTCCATTTCACCACCGTCACTCGCGTCCCTTCCCCGGGACTAGTAGAAATCGTAAATTCGTTCATCAGCCGCTTGGAGCCTCCCAGCCCCAACCCCATCCCCGAGCCCGAGGTGTAGCCGTCTTTCAGGGCAAGGTCCAGGTCGGGGATCCCGGGACCCTGGTCCTCGAAGGTGAGGCGCAGCCCGCGGCGGAACCCGTTGTCGACCACTTCGAGACGCACGCCGCCGCCGCCGCCGTGGACCATCGTGTTGCGGGCGAGCTCGCTCGCGGCGGTGACGATCTTGGTCTGATCGATGAGGCTGAACCCCAGGTCGACGGCCCACTGGCGCGTGGCCTGCCGGACCCGCACGACGTCCTCCTCGGCGCGGATGGGCAGGTCCTCAGGCCTCCGCCCGGTCATGCCTGCTCTCCTGCTCCTCCAGGGAGGTGCGGAGCAGATCCATCCCGCGCTCCACGTCCAATGCCGTACGCACCCCCTTGAGCGACAGCCCCAGCTCCACCAGGGTGATCGCCACGGCGGGCCTCATTCCCGTTACTACGGTCTCCACGTCGAGCACTCGGGCCATGGCCGCGATGTTGCCGAGCATGCGCCCGATGAAGGAGTCGACCACGTCGAGCGCCGAGATGTCGATCAGGACGCCGCGCGCCGCCGTCGCGCGGATCTGGTTCATGAGGTCGTCCTGGAGCGCCAGGACCAGGCGGTCGTGCATGTCCACCTGGATCGTGACCAGGAGGAAAGGGCCCATCTTGAGAATCGCAATTCTGTCCACTCGATGTACCTCAGGCCACGCCCGGCTGCAGGCGCGTGATCGCGAACCCCGTCCGTTTGAGGGCGAGGGCAAGGGCGTCGGCCAGGCTGGCCTTGGTGATCACGTCCCCGAGCTCGACTCCCAGGTGGACGATCGTCTGCGCGATCTGTGGGCGGATGCCGCTGATGATGCAGTCCGCTCCCATGAGCCGGGCCGCCGCCACGGTCTTCAACAGGTGCTGGGCGACCAGGGTGTCGACGGTGGGCACGCCCGTGATGTCGATGATGGCGATGGCGGCTCCCGCGTCGACGATCTCCTGGAGCAGGCTCTCCATGACGACCTGGGTGCGGGCGCTGTCCAGGGTGCCGATCAGCGGCAGGGCCAGGATGTTGTTCCACAGGCGCACGACCGGCGTCGAGAGCTCCAGCAGCTCCTGTTGCTGGCGGAAGATCACCTCATCCCGCCCTTTCTGGTAGACCTCGGTAGTCCACAGGCCGAGCTCGTCGAGCAGGATGGTGGCCTGCCAGACGACCTCTCCCAGGGTCTCCGCGTCCTGATCGGCCGCCTGGCGGAGACGATCGAAGAGCGGCTGCTTCAGGGAGAATACGAACATCGCGGTCTCCCCGGGCGTGAAGCCTTGCTGCGCCCGGGTCCGCGACAGCCCCGCGAGGATGTCCCGCACCGCGGCCCACTCGGGGCCCTGAGCACCGCCGGCGCCGTCCTGCTGGGCAGCGGTCCGGAAAGCGCTCAGGAACTCACGGGACTGCTCGCGCAGCTCGCGCTCCTGCAGGAGGCCGCTGCTCCGGCCCGCCGCGGAGAGCTGCAGGCGCAGCCACTCTTCCAGGATCTCTTTTTCATGCCGGACCAACACTTCCGACAGCCTACTTTTGCCCTCTGGGCTCATATTGGGGGTCCTCTCTATAGGAGTCACTTCGGAGTGAAGCCAGAGGAGAGTATACCCGGACCCGGAAGAGCGGTCCGGTTTGGTGGAAAAAAGCTTTCAAACCCGCGCCAGACCTTCCTGGTATTGCGGGTGCCTCTCGACGAACGCGCGCACGAACGGACAGCTGGGGACGAACTGATGGCCGCGTTGGAGGGCCTCGTCGAGGGCGTGCCGGACGAGTTCGTCGGCGACGCCCTGGCCGCGCGCCTCCGGCGGGACGTAGGTGTGCAGGAAGTCCCAGCGCCCCGGGCCTTCCTGGTATTCCACGGCGGCCTCCTTGCCGTCGACTTCGGTGAAGAACCTTTTGTTGGCCTCGTCGTGCTGGACCTTGAGATCCATCGTGTCTCCTCTTGAGATGTCTTTTTACGCCAGCGCTTCCTGGAACCGGGCATGCCGCTGCATGTAGACGCGGACGAACCAGCAGGAGGGGATGACCCGGCAGCCGCGCTCCAGGGCGTCCTCCAGGGCGACGCGGACGATCTCGTCGGCGATGCCGCGCCCGCGCAGCTCCGGCGGCACGTAGGTGTGCCAGAAGTTGAGGGTGTGGTCCCCGGCTTCGGTGTACTCCAGCACCGACTCCTTGCCGTCGACCAGCGCGTAGTACTTCTTCCTCGTCTCGTCGTGCTGTACGTTCAGGTCCATCGTCGTCTCCTCCCCTCGCGGAGACGGTTCAATCGCCGTGCCACCCGGCGCGCCGCCGCAAGGCCCAGAACGCGGCCAGCCCGCCCGTCAACAGGACCGCCGCGACGATCCACGCCGGGCCGGGACGGCGCGGCGCCAGCCGGGGACCGTCCCCGATCAGCACATAGCCCGCCCAGAGCGCGGGCCGGTCCCACCTCGGATCGGCCCGCAGCGTCTCCTTGGCGAGCCGGCGCGCTTCGGCCGGAGGGTGGCCCCGGCCG
>JBKKAU010000328.1:0-2710 GCA_046714475.1 Thermoanaerobaculia bacterium | reverse complement strand
TCCCCGACCAGACCTGCGAGCGCGAGATCGAGTCGAGCCAGCTCGGCCCGAGGTAGCGGGCAAACAGGTCGTGCATGTCGGCGGCGATCCAGGTGCGCACGTGGATGCCGTTGGTGACGTGGCCGATCGGCACCTCCTCCTCGGTGCGGCCGGGGTAGAGCGGGTGCCACATCTGGCGCGACACCCGGCCGTGCAGGGCCGAGACGGCGTTGGTGCGGCGGCTCAGGTTCAGCGCCAGCACCGTCGGGCAGAACGGCGCGCCGCGGTCCCCGGGCCGCTCGGAGCCGAGCTTCATCACCTCGTCCATGGGCATCCCGAGCCCGGCGGCGAGCGGCTCCAGGTGCCGGACCGCGAGGTCGGTGCGGAAGCGGTCGTGCCCGGCCTCGACCGGCGTATGGGTCGTGAAGACGCTGGTCGCCGCCACCTCGCGGATCGCCTCGGCGGCGGAGAGCCCCTGGCGCTCGACCATGTCGCGCGCCCGCTCCAGCAGGGCGAAGGCCGAGTGCCCCTCGTTCAGGTGCAGCACCGTCGGGCGTACGCCGACCGCCCCCAGGGCGCGGAAGCCGCGGACGCCGAGCAGCATCTCCTGCTGGATGCGGGTCTCCTGGGCGCCGCCGTAGAGGCGGGCGGTCAGCTCCTGGTCCTCGGGGCTGTTGGCCTCGTCGCGGGTGTCCAGCAGCAGCAGGTCGCTGCGGCCGACGCCGACGCGCCAGATCTTCAGATGGACGTCGCGGCCGGGCAGCTCGACGGCGACGCGCACCGGCGCGCCGTCGGCGCCGACCACCGGCGCGACCGGCAGCTCGGCGGCGGCGATCGGCTCGTAGAGATCCTGCTGCCAGCCGTTCTCGTCGATGAGCTGGTGGACGTAGCCCTGGTTGTAGAGCAGGCCGACGCCGACCACCGGCACGCCGAGGTCGCTCATGCTCTTCAGATGGTCGCCGGCGAGCACGCCCAGGCCGCCCGAGTAGATGGGCAGCGACTGGTGGAGGCCGAACTCGGCCGAGAAGTAGGCGACCGGGCGGGCGAGCAGCGGCCCGGCGTGGGTGATGGCCCAACCGTCGACGCTCCTCAGGTAGTCCTGCAGGCGGCGGTGGGCCTGGTCGATCCGGGTTTGCATCTCGAGGTCGGTGACCCGCTCCGCGATCTCCGCGGGCGAGAGGCGCTGCAGCAGGGCGACCGGGTTGTGGTAGACGAGGCTCCAGAGCGCCGGGTCGAGGCTGCGGAAGATGGCGCGGATATCGGGCTGCCAGGACCACCAGAGGTTCTGGGCGAGCTCGGTGAGCTTCTTCAACGTCGGATCAGAGGGTTCGGTCATCGCGGCTCCGTGATGGGAGGGGCAATATAACGCGAACCCCCCGGTGGGAAAAGCGAACCCCCACCTGACCTCCCCCTCTCCCTGCCACCACCGCCCAGGGGGGGGAGGCACCACCGCCCGCCTGGACAAAGTTGGCGCCTGTCGGGGGTCGAGAGGGAGGGTGTGCCTCCCCATACGCGCTAACTTAGGCCCGGAGAGGGAGGTGGTGCCTCCCCCCCTGGGTGGGTGAGCGGTAGGGAGAGGGGGAGGTCAGGTGGGGGGTTTTAGCCTCTAGCTCGGCGACGCCGGCGGATCCTCGCCGTAGGTCGACTCGTACTCCATGTTGCCGTCCTTCTTATGGACCTTGATCTGTCCGAGGGCGGCCTGCTTGGCGAGCCGGCGCGCTGCCTCGACTGCCTCCTCCTTGGTCTCATGCTCGGTTACGCTCGTCGCTGTTTTCCCGCTTTACCACCCAGCGTTCCCCCGATGCGTTGGGGACCACGTGATACACAGCCCTGTCCGAAGAAGTGGTTTTCGCCATTCGGTGCTCCTCCTTTACATCTATATAGAGGAAGCAAAGAGCGGGCCAGTCCATCCCTTCCCCGTATATGGCACGGGCCTTGCTGTATATCCGGGGCAGTACCGTAGTTGCAGTGCCCTCTATCCAAAGGAGAATGACGCATGCGTGGAAACAACAAGTTGATCCTGGCTCTGGTTCTGAGCCTTCCGCTCGCGATGGCCTGCGGGCGCGAGCCGGCCGAGACCGAGGACGCCGAAGACGTGACGACCGGCACCGCCGAGACCGAGCAGCCGGGCGTGGATGCCACCTCGGACGTCTCCCCGATCACCGCCGAGGCGGCGATCGACGACATCAAGGTCGGCGGCTCCCTGGACGCCCAGGGGACCATCGCCACCGCGGACGGCGGCGACGACTTCACCCCGGGCGACGACGTCTATGTCGCGATGGAGGTCGGCGACGTGCCGGCCGGCTCCGCGGTCCAGGTGCTCTGGTTCGGCGAAGGCGACAACAAGGTGGGCGAGGAGAGCAAGTCCGTCGCCGAAGGCACCTCGTTCCTGAACTTCAAGGCCCCCGACACCGGCTCCTGGGCCAAGGGTGATTACCGCGTCGAGGTCTGGTACGGCGACGAGAAGGTCGCCGAGGAGCACTTCAACATCACCGACGCGGACGACGCCACCAACTAACACACCGTAGACGCAGGACGACAGAAGGTTTTCTCCCTGAAACGGCGGCCCGCGGTGAACCGGCCGCCGTCTTTTTCTTCAGGGCCGCCCTGCAAGCCGAGGCAAGGCGCCCAGGCCGCCCAGGGTTTCTACCCTGGGCTACGGGAACGCCGTCCCAGCGGGACTTCTTTAGTCCGTTATGACGCTGTCTCTTAAACAAATATACGAGCCAAA
>JBKKAU010000327.1:0-5423 GCA_046714475.1 Thermoanaerobaculia bacterium | reverse complement strand
GCCTCCTGCTCGCCACGGGAGGAGGCCCGGCGGGAAGCCTGGAAGGCTTCGCGGGACTCCCGGAACAGCTCGGGGGCATAGTTTTCTGCGCCCGCGGCCTCGGCGCTGCGCATCGCGGCCTCGGCCTCGGCCACCTCCTCGGTGGTAACAGGAGAGCCGCCGCCCCCGGCGGCGCACCCGACGAGCGTGGCTGACACCAGCCATACCGGCAGTAACAAGTGTTTCATCGCAGGCTCCTTTCTCATCCCCACACACTCCCAAGTCCTGTCTGTGCACGACGGGTGCCAGGGGGGACGAGGCCCGCGAGCGTGCTACGATGCGCGCCCGAAAGACACGAGGAAAAGCGATGCCTAGGACACGAAGCTCCTTTCCGTCCCTCCTCCCCTGGCTGCTCCTCTCCCTCTGTACCGTCCTGGCCGCCTGCGCCAGCACGCCCGCGGCGAAGTCCGCCGAAGAACGGCGGACCGCCGCAGCCACCGAGGAGCAGGTCCCCTATCCGTCGACCTACAAGCCGCTGCCGTCACGGCCGGTGCTGATCACCAACGCCACGGTCCTCACCGCGGTGGGCGATCGGATCGAGGGCGGGTCGGTCCTGATGCGGGACGGCCGCATCGCCGCCGTCGGCCGCGGCCGCCAGGCGCCGGCCCCCCCGCCGGGGATCGACGCCGCGGGGAAGTGGGTGACGCCGGGGATCATCGACGCGCACTCCCACCTCGGGGCCTATCCCGCGCCGGGGGTCGACGCGCACCAGGACGGCAACGAGAATACCGACCCGGTGACCCCCCAGGTGTGGGTCGAGCACTCGATCTGGCCGCAGGACCCGCAGTTCCCGCTGGCGCTGGCCGGCGGGGTCACCTCCCAGCAGATCCTCCCCGGCTCGGCCAACCTGATCGGCGGCCGCTCGGTGACGATCAAGAACGTGCCGGCCCGCAGCGTCCAGGAGATGAAGTTCCCCGGCGCCCCGTACGGCCTGAAGATGGCCTGCGGCGAGAACCCCAAACGGGTCTACGGCGAGAACAAAGGCCGCTTCCCCGCCACCCGCATGGGCAACGTCGCCGGCTACCGCGCGGCCTTCGCCGAGGCCCGGGACTACCGGGGCGAGTGGGAGAGCCATCGCCGCAAGCTCGACGCGGGCGAGGACGACGATCCGCCCGAGACCGACCTGGAGATGGAGACCCTGGTGGGAGCGCTCGACGGCGACATCCTGCTCCAGATCCATTGCTACCGGGCCGACGAGATGATGGTCATGATGGACGTGGCGAAGGAGTTCGGCATGAAGGTCTCGGCCTTCCACCACGCGGTCGAGGCCTACAAGATCGCCGACCACCTGGCGCGGGAGGGGGTCTGCGCCGACATGTGGGCCGACTGGTGGGGCTTCAAGATGGAGGCCCTGGACGGCATCCGCGAGAACATCCCGCTGGTCGAGAAGGCCGGCGGCTGCGCCGTGGTCCACTCCGACTCGTCCGAGGGCATCCAGCGGCTCAACCAGGAGGCCGCCAAGGCCATGGCGGCGGGCAACCGCATGGGCATGAGCCTGCGCCCCGAGGACGCCATCCGCTGGCTGACGATCAACCCGGCCCGCTCCATCGGCATCGCGGACCAGACCGGCTCGCTCGAGGAGGGCAAGATGGCCGACGTGGTGATCTGGAGCGGCACCCCGTTCAGCGTCTACAGCAAGGCCGAGAGGGTGTTCATCGACGGCGCGCTGATCTACGACCGGAACGACCCGGCCCGGCAGCCGCGCATGGACTTCGAGCTCGGCTTGGTCGAGACTGCCGGAGGTGTGCAATGAGCCGCGCCTGGACAGCCGCAGCCCTTCTGATCCTCCTGGGCACGTCTTCCGCCCGGGCCGAGACGGTCGCCATCGTCGGAGCGACCGTCCACACGATGGGTCCGGCCGGCACCCTCCGCGAGGCCACGGTGGTGATCGAGGACGGCCGCATCCGCGCCGTGGGGCCGAACGTGACCGTGCCGGCCGGCGCCCGCCGGATCGAGGCGCAGGGGAAGGTGGTCACCCCCGGCCTGTTCGACTCGCTCAGCCGGCTCGGCCTGGTCGAGGTCAGCGCGGTCCAGGGGAGCGCCGACACCGGCGTCGAGGGCGACCGCTTCAACGCCGCCTTCAACGTCGTCGACGCGCTCAACCCGCGCTCGTCGCTGATCCCGGTCAACCGCATCGAGGGGCTCACCCGGACGCTGGTGGCGCCCGAGCCCGAGGGCAGCCTGATCGCCGGCCAGGGGGCGGTGATCCACCTGGGCGCCGGCGAGCTCGTGCTGCGCTCCCCCTCCGTCATGGTGGCCGTGCTCGGCGAAGGCGGCGCGGAGCGGGCCGGAGAGTCGCGCGGCGCGGCCATCCTGCGGCTGCGCGAAGCGCTCCAGGATGCCAGGGACTACGCCGAGAACCGGAACGACTTCGACCGCGGCGAGCGCCGGGGCTATGCCCTGTCGCGCCTCGACCTCGAAGCCCTGGGGCCGGTGGTGCGGGGCGAGCTGCCGCTGCTGCTCATCGCCCACCGGGCGAGCGACCTCCAGGCCGGTCTGCGGCTGATGAAGGAGTTCAAGCTCGATCTGATCCTCGCCGGAGCTTCGGAAGGCTGGGTGGTGGCGCGCGAGATCGCGGCGGCCAAGGTGCCGGTGCTCGTCTCGACGCTCAGCAACCTGCCGGAGCGTTTCGAGGCGCTGGGCGCCACGCTGGAGAACGCCGCGAGGATGCACGCCGCGGGCGTGACCGTCGCCTTCATGAGCAGCGACGCGCACAACGCCAGGAACATCCGGCAGGCGGCCGGCAACGCGGTCGCCTACGGCATGCCCTGGGAGGCGGCGATGGCATCGCTGACCACCGTCCCCGCCCGCATCTGGGGCGTGTCCGACCGCTATGGCACGCTGGAGGCTGGCAAGGACGCCGACGTGGTCATCTGGGACGGCGACCCGCTGGAGGTCACCACCTTCGCCGACCAGGTCTTCATCCGCGGCGTCGAAATCCCGATGGAGTCGCGCCAGACCCTTCTGCGCGACCGGTACAAGGATCTGTCGGGCGAATTGCCGCCGGCGTACAGGAACTGACCCGACTCCCCCTCCTCACCCGAGCCGCGCCGCCAGCGTCTCGGCGATCACCTTGCCGATGTTGAGCGAAGCAGTGGCGCCGGGTGAGGGGGCGTTCAGTACGTTCACCACCCTCTCGCTCTCCTGGATCAGGAAGTCGTCCAGCGGGGCGCCGTCGCGCCCCACGGCCTGGGCGCGGATGCCGGCCGGCGCGGGGTGGAGGTGCTCCTCGCGGATCTCGGGCATCAGCCTCTGGAGCGCTCGGACAAAGGCGGCTTTGCTGAAGGAGCGCCACATCTCTCCCATGCCGGTCTTCCAATGCCGGCCCGCCAGGCGCAGAAAACCGGGGTAGGTCAGCGACTCGGCGAGGTCCCGGAGGTTGATGTCCTTCTTGGTATAGCCCTCGCGGGCGAAGGCCAGGACGGCGTTGGGGCCGCATTCCACGCCGCCGCCGATCATACGGGTGAAGTGGACCCCCAGGAACGGGAAGCTCGGGTCGGGCACCGGATAGATCAGGTTGCGGCAGAGGTGCTCGGCCTCGGGCACCAGCTCGAAGTACTCGCCGCGGAAGGGGACGATCTTGGCCTCGGGGCTCTGGCCTGATAGCCGCGCCACCCGGTCGCAGTAGAGCCCGGCGCAGTTGACGATATAGCCTGTCTCGAACGCCCCGGCCGTGCTTTCGACCACCACCCGGGAGCCTCCCCAACGCATCGCCGTCACCCGCGCCCGGGTCACCACCTCGCCGCCGCGCTCCCGGATCCGCTCAGCCAGGCGCTCGCAGACCTGCGAGTAGTCGACGATCCCGGTCTCGGGCACGTGGAGGGCCCGGATGCCCGCGGCATGGGGCTCCAGCTCCAGTAGCCGCTCGCGGCCGATCACCTCGCAGCGGACGCCGTTCGCCTGCCCGCGCTCATGGATCCGCTCCAACGCGGGCAGCTCCGACTCGTCCAGGGCCACGATCACCTTGCCGCAGATCTCGTAGGCGATCCCCTCGCGGGCGCAGAACTCCTCCATGGCCCGCTTGCCCTCTCGGCAGTTGACGGCCTTGAGCGAGCCCGGCTTGTAGTAGATGCCGGAGTGGAGCACGCCCGAGTTGTGGCCGGTTTGGTGGAAGGCGAGGCCGGGCTCCTTCTCAAGCACGATCACTCGCTGGCCGGGGAACCGCTCGGTCAGCCGCCAGGCGGTCGCGAGCCCCACGATGCCGCCGCCGATGACGACGACGTCCGCCGCGCGCGCGCTTACGGGAGAGGAAGGGAGGAGCACCGGCGGATTCTACCGGAGCCGTTCGAGGACCGTTGCGAAATCGGCGGGCGGCGGGTCTTCGAAGCGCAGAGCCCGGCCGTTGCGGGGATGGACGAAACCGAGCACGGTGGCGTGGAGCATCAGGCGCGGCGCGGGCAGCAGCGGCCCCCGCCAGTCGCGGATGTAGACCGTCTCGCCGACCAGCGGATGGCCGTCCTCGGCGAGGTGGATGCGGATCTGGTGCTGCCGGCCGGTCTCGAGCTGGCACGCGACCAGAGTCGCCCCCGCGAGCCGCTTCTCGACCTTGACATGCGTGACCGCCTGCCGGCCGGCAGCCGGCCGCTCCCCGCGAACGGGGAAACGCAGGCCCCACGAGCCGCGCAGGCCGTCGCCGCGGTCGGGCACCAACAGGCTGTCGTACGTGGCGTCTTTCGCCGCGCCGTGGACGATCGCGAGATAGCGGCGGGTGACGTCGTGCTCGCCGAACTGCTCCTGCAGGTGCCTCTGCGCCTTGACGTTCCGGGCGAAGACGACCAGCCCCGAGGTCTCCTTGTCGAGGCGCTGAACGGCCTTCAGGGTAGGGTTTGGCGCCGATCCCTGAGCCGTTTCCAGGCGGCGGACGACGACGCGGGTAAGCGCCAGCAGGGTGTCGCGGTCGTCGCGGGTGAAGGGGACGGTGAGGAGGCCGGCGGGCTTGCGGACCACGACGACGTCGGCGTCCAGATGGACGATCGCCTCGCGCGGCACCGGCTCCTGCCGCCGTGCCGGACCGGCGAGCCGCAGCTCGATCCTCTCACCCGCCGCGATCCGGCGCGCCGGATCGGTCTCGACCGCGCCGTCCACCTGGACCCGGCCGCCGGAGCAGAGGTCGCGGGCCTTGCTCCACGAGGTACCGGGGAGCATCTCGCGGACCAGCGCGGCGAGGGTGAGGCCGGCCTTGTCGTCTTGTACTGTCAGGACATCCGCGGGCTCTTTCAAGCGGAGCTATAGTAGCCTACACCGGCCTTGACCCGTTCGGTCGTGGATCGTTGCCCCGTGCAGCGACTAGCAGCGCCGAAGGCGCGCACACGAAGGAGCGAAACGGGGCAACGGCCCCACGACCACTCTAGGCCCCTCACCCGATCCCGTCCCGGTCGGCAGGG
>JBKKAU010000326.1:0-2881 GCA_046714475.1 Thermoanaerobaculia bacterium | reverse complement strand
CGACGACGTCCGCGTTCGCCCTCTACGGCAGCGGTTTCGATCCGCGGGCCCGGCTGCAGATCCGCGCCAGCGCCTACTTCGTGGCTTGAGCCTCCCCGCTGACGGGGACCGGGGAACCGCCGCCGGGGCCCTTACCGGAACCCGCGGCGGATCTCGCGCTTGAAGACGCCGAAAGCCTCTTCGCCGTACAGGCAGATCACCACCCGCTCGAGCCTGGTCCCCCCCTGCAGGTAGCGGTGGACCTCGGTCAGCATGAGGCGGGCCGCGCGCTCCACCGGGAAGCCGAAGACGCCCGTCGAGATCGCCGGCAGCGCGATCGACCGGAGCCCCCGGCGGTCGGCCAGGGCAAGGGCCGCCCGGACCGCGGAGGCGAGCTTCCTGTCCTCGTCGCCCTCGCCCATCCGCGGGCCGACGGCGTGGATGACCTGCCTGGCTTTGAGGTTGCCCGCCCCGGTCATCACCGCCGTCCCCACCGGCGTGCCGCCGATCCGGTCGCACTCCTCCTGGATCGACGGCCCCCCCTTCTCACGGATCGCTCCGGCCACTCCGCTCCCGAGCTGGAGCTGCTCGTTGGCGGCGTTGACGATGGCTTCGACCTCGAGCCCGGTGATGTCGCCTTCGACCAGCTCGAGCTGCGTCCGTTCCAGCGTCACCGTCAACCTGTTGTCCGTCATCGCTCTCCCCAAGCCTTCAGCCCGCGGGATCATAACAATAGGCCCCTCCGTGCTCTCTTCCGGGCCAGGGCACGGCTCCGCCGTCCGGGGGGACCGGGCCCTCATCTTTCATAGTGTAGACTCCTGCCGCCATGTGGACGGAGCTCAAGAAACAGTTGTCGGAAGAGATCCGGCGGGCGATCCAGGAGCGCTTCGGCGTCGAGCACGAGCCGGTCCTGGAGGTGCCGCCGCGCCGCGAATTGGGCGACCTCGCCTCCCCCGCCGCCATGCAGCTCGCCCGGACCCTCAAGCGGAACCCGCGGGCCATCGCCGAGGAGCTGGCCGGCGCCATCCGGAAACCGGACCTGGTGCGGGACCTCCAGATCCAGGGGGCCGGCTATCTGAACTTCTCCCTCGACCGCCCGGCGTTCGCCGCGCGGCTCCTCGACGCCCCGCTGCTGCCGGCCCTGCAGGCGACAGCGGCGATATCGGGGGAAGCCCGCTACGGCAAGGTGATCATCGAGCACACCAACATCAACCCCAACAAGGCCGCCCACATCGGCCACCTGCGCAACGCCGTGCTCGGCGACGTGCTGGCGCGCTCGCTCAAGGGGCTGGGCTATCCCGTCGAGGTCCAGAACTACATCGACGACACCGGCGTCCAACTCGCCGACGTGGTGGTCGGCTTCGTCGACCTGCGCGGCCTCGACGCCGAGCAGATCGCGGCGATCCCCGAGCCGTTCGACTACTACTGCTGGGACCTCTACAGCGAGGTCGGCCGCTGGTTCGAGGGGGACCCGGAGCGGCAGCGCCTGCGCCGCGAGACGCTGCACCAGATGGAGATCGGCCAGGGCGAACGCGCCGGGCTCGCCCGGCTCGTGGCGCGGCGGATCGTCCACCGCCACCTCGCCACCATGCACCGGCTCGACGTCTCCTACGACCTGCTAACCCGCGAGAGCGACATCCTGGGCCTGAACTTCTTCGCCAAGGCCTTCGAGCAGCTCAAGGAGAGCGGCGCCGTCCGCCTCGAAAAGGAGGGCAAGAACGCCGGCTGCTGGGTGATGCCGCTGTCGCAGAGCGAGGAGTTCGCCGGCCTCGAGGACCCCGACAAGGTCATCATCCGCTCCGACGGCACGGTGACCTACGTGGGCAAGGACATCGCCTACCAGCTCTGGAAGTTCGGCCTCCTGGGGTGCGACTTCGGCTACCGCTTCTGGCAGGAGGAGGGGGTCTGGGAGACCACCCGCGACGGCGTCGAGGGCCATCCCCTCTTCGGCCGCGCCCACCGGGTGTTCAACGTCATCGACGTGCGCCAGAGCTACCTCCAGAAGATCGTGCGCGCGGGCCTCCAGGCCCTGGGCCACGCCTCCGAGGCCGAGCGGTCGGTCCACTTCGCTTATGAAATGGTCGCGCTCTCGCCCGCCACCGCCCGCCAGCTCGGCTTTCTCGACGAGGCCGAGGGCGAGGACAAGGTGCTGGAGATGTCCGGCCGCAAGGGGATCGGCGTCAAGGCCGACGACCTGCTCGACCAGCTCATCCTCAAGGCCCGCGAGGAGATCTCCAAGCGCAACCGGGACCTTGGGGACGAGGAGCTCGACGGCCTGGCCCGCCAGATCGCCGTCGCCGCCCTGCGGTTCTTCATGGTCAAGGCCACGACCAACCGCGTCATCGCCTTCGACTTCGACGAGGCCCTGAGCTTCGAAGGAGAGTCCGGTCCCTACCTCCAGTACTCCCTGGTACGGGCCAAGAACATCCACCGGCGCCTGCGCCAGGAGGGGATCGCCGCCAACGTGGCCGTCGAGGACGTCGCCGCCCTGCCCGAGGAGCTGTGGACCGAGGACCTCTGGGACCTGATCCTGGAGGTGGCCCAGACCGGCGAGACGGTCGAGAAGGCCACGGAGACGCTGGAGCTGTCCCTCGTCGCGCGCCACGCGCTGGAGATCGCCCAGCGCTTCAACGCGCTCTACCACCGCCACCCCATCCTTCAGGAGAAGGACCCGCAGGTGAGGGCCTCGCGCCTGGCCACGGTGCAGATCTTCCGCCGCGGCCTGGAGACCCTGGGAGAGCTCCTGGGGATCCCCGTCCCGGAGAAGATGTGACATGGAAAACGACGGCCGCCCCCAGAAGAAGCCGACCTCGCCGTGGGTGTACGTGGGCTGCGGCTGCGGTCTCGCCGTGCTGCTCGCCATGCTGGGCCTCGCCGGCCTGACCTGGTGGGGCGTCCAGAC
>JBKKAU010000325.1:0-7876 GCA_046714475.1 Thermoanaerobaculia bacterium | reverse complement strand
TTCGACCTCTCGGTCTACGACGTCTTCGGCCTGCTGGCGGCGGGTGGCAGCATCCGGGTGGCCTCGGAAGAGGAGCTGCGGGACCCTCGGGCGCTGGCGCGGGTGCTGGCGGCCGAGCCGATCACCTACTGGGACTCGGCGCCCGCGGCCCTGCAGCAGCTGGTGCCGTTCCTGGAGCGGAGCGAGGCCTTGCGGCTGGTCTTCCTGAGCGGCGACTGGGTGCCGCTGACGTTGCCGGACGCGGTGCGGGCGAGCTTCCCGCGGGCGCGGGTGACCGCCCTGGGCGGCGCCACCGAGGCGACGGTCTGGTCGAACTTCTTCCCGGTGGGCGCGATCGATCCGCAGTGGCGGAGCATCCCCTATGGCAGGCCGATCCAGAACGCCCGCTACTACGTGCTGGACGCGCGCCTGTCACCCTGCCCGCTGGGGATCCCCGGCGACCTCCATATTGGAGGGGAGTGCCTGTCGAGCGGGTACGCGCAGGCGCCGGAGTTGACGGCGGACCGGTACCTGCCGGACCCGTGGGGTCGGGAGGCGGGGGCGGTGATGTACCGCACGGGAGATCGCGCACGCTTTCTCCCGGACGGCAACCTCGAGTTCCTGGGGCGTCTGGACGCGCAGGTCAAGGTGCGCGGCTTCCGCATCGAGCTGGGGGAGATCGAGTCGGTGCTGTCGCGCCATCCCGGGGTGCGCGAGGCGCTGGTGCTGGCGCGGGAGGACCGTCCCGGGGACAGGCGCCTGGTGGCTTACGTGGTGGGCACGCCCGCGGCCGAGGAGCTGCGGGACCTGGTGCGCGAGCACCTGCCGGAGTACATGGCGCCGTCGGCGTTCGTGTTCCTCGACGCTCTCCCGGTGACGGCCAACGGCAAGGTGGACCGCAAGGCCCTGCCGGCGCCGGAGGCCCGGGGCCGGGCGGCCCGAGCCACGGCGCCGCGGACGCCTGTCGAGCGGCTCCTGGCCACGGTCTTCTCCGAAGTGCTCGGGGTGGAAGAGGTCGGCGTCGAAGACGACTTCTTCGCCCTCGGCGGCAACTCCATGCTGCTGGTCCGCTCCCAGGTTCTCCTGCGCCAAGCCGGGTACGACCCAGGGATGAACGACCTCTTCCAGAACCCCACCGTCGAAATGCTGGCGAGGTTCCTGGAGGGCGCCGGAGGCGGGGAGACCGGCTCCGGGTGCCTGGTCGAGATCCAGCGCGGCGAGGCCGACGCGGGGCCGCCTCTGTTCCTGGTCCACCCCATGAGCGGCCATGTCTTCATGTTCAGAAGTCTGGCGCAGAGGCTGCCCGGAGTCCCGGTCTACGGGCTGCGGGCCCTGGGGCTCGAGGAAGGGGAAGAGCCGCAAGGCTCGATCGAGGAGATAGCGGCCCTCTACCTGGACGCCGTGCGCCGGCGGCAGCCCGAAGGGCCGTACCTCCTGGGCGGCTACTCCCTGGGCGGCGTCGTGGCGTACGAGATGGCGCAGCAGCTCCGGGCGAGCGGCGAGACCGTGTCCCTGGTCGCGATGATGGACTCCCTGTGTCCGACCGAGACCGCCTGGAGGCCCGGGGACAGCGCGGAGGTCCTCTTCCAGATGTTCGGGCACCGGCTCCCGGTGTCCGCCGACGAGCTGCGGCTGCTGGACCTGGACGGGCAGACAGCGCACCTCGTGGCCCTGGCCCGCCAGGGCGAAGCCCTGCCGGAAGGCCTCGAGATCGCCGACGCGCGCCGCCTGGTCAAGGTGTCGCTGGCCCTCCTGGAGGTGCTGTTCGCCTACCGGCCGCGTCCCTACCCGGGGGAGATCCTGTTCTTCAAATCCCGGGACCGGGATCCCTCCACCCCCGCCGATCCGGAGCTGCCGTGGAGCGGGCTGGCGCAGGAGGGTCTCGAGACCCATGTCGTACCCGGCTGGCATCAGTCGATGTTCGTACCCCCCGCTGTCGACGTGATGGCCGCCAAACTCAAAACCGTCGTCGAGAGATCGCGCAAAACCCGGGACACCGTCGGGCTTGAAATGCCATAGTACGGGGATCGTCTCCGGGTGACCTTTACGGAGGAATGGCCGATGAAGAATTTTGCTAAGGACGTCCAGTTTGCGTTGCGGTCGCTGGCGAAACGGCGCGGCTTTACCGCGGTGATCCTGCTGACCCTGGGACTCGGAATCGGGATCAACCTCACCGTCTATACGCTGACCCACAGCTTCCTGTTCCGGCCCCTGCCCTTCCCCGAATCGGACCGGCTGGCGATGGTCGTGGGCACCCTGCCGAAGATGGGCTGGAACTCCGCTTCGCTTTCGCTCCCCGAGATGGAGGACATCCGGCAGCGCAGCAGGCTCCTGGAGAAGGTGTCGGTCTTCGAGAGCTATGCGAGCCCCAGCCTGGAGGAGAGCGACAACCCGGAGAAGCTCCGTGCCAATTTCACGGATGCCTCCTTCTTCTCAATCCTGCAGGCCCGTGCCGCGACGGGACGGACGTTCCTGCCCGAAGAGAGCCGCCAGGGCGCCGGTCAGGCCGTCGCCGTCCTCAGCCACGGTTTCTGGCAGCGGCTCGGCGGCGACCGATCGGTGATCGACTCCAAGATCAACCTGTCCGGACAGCCGTTCACGGTGGTGGGCGTGATGCCCCCTGGTTTCCACGACATCCGCAACGACTACGAACGCACCGACGTCTGGCTGCCGCTCCCCATGGGCATGCCGTTCTATGGCGACGACATGTACGGGAACCGTGTGCGCCGCCAGTATCTTGGGGTGGCCACGCTGCGCGAGGGGGTGACGCTGGCCCAGGCGCAGGGGGAGCTCGACGAGATCGCGCGGCAGCTCCAGACCGAGCACATCTACGCGCACGAGGGCCGCGGTTTCCGGCTGGTGACGCCGTACGAGTGGTATTACGCCGACGTCGACGGCCCCGCCAAGACCCTGGTGGCCGGCGCGCTGATCGTGCTGCTCCTGTGCTGCGTCAACATTGCGACCCTCCTCCTGGTCCGCGGCCGGGCGCGGTTGCGCGAGCTCGCCGTCCGCTCGGCCCTGGGCGCGGCCCGGGCGCAGCTGGTCCGCCAGATCCTGGCGGAAGCCGTCCTTCTCGCCGTTCTCGGAGGAGCGCTCGGCCTCCTGATCGCCTGGTGGGCTGTCAAGGGCCTGGTGGCGCTCGGCGGCCTCAGCCTGCCGCCGTTCTCCGAGGTCCAGCCCGACGCCGGTATGGTCCTGGTCTCACTGGCTCTGACTCTCGCAACAGGGCTGCTCTTCGGCCTGCTGCCGGCCTGGCAGCTGACCCGGGCGGACCTGAGCGCCTCGCTGCAGTCGACCCGGAAGACCGCGGGCCGCAGCGGCATCCCGCAGCGTCATCTGGTCACGATCGCCGAAGTGGCTCTGTCCGCGGTGCTGCTCGTCGGCGCGGGGCTGACGATCAAGAGCCTCTACCGGCTGGCCAATACCGACCTCGGCTTCGACACGCGCAATCTGCTGACCATGCAGCTCGAGCTGAACACCACCCGGTACGACGAGTCGCCCAAGATCCAGCGGATCGTTCAGAACATCCTCGCCGACCTGCGGGAGGTACCCACCGTCGAGTCCGCGGTGATCTGGGGGCCCAGCATGATCGGAGAGGCGCGGTGGAACCTCCGGGTGACTCCCGAGGGGATGGCCCCGACCGACCCGCGAGGACGCCTCATGGTGCAGCGCATGCACGTCACCCCGGGTGCCCTCAAGGCGCTCGGCATCCCGCTGCTCAAGGGGCGCGACTTCACCGAATCCGACCTCGATGATCTGACCCCCGACCCGAACCGGCGGCAACGGGCGTATTCGGCCATCATCGATGAGCGCCTGGCGAACACGCTCTGGCCTGGGCAGGACGCCGTCGGCAAGAGGTTCTACCGCGGCGACGATACCGACCTCGTCGCGACCGTGGTCGGCGTCGCGGCCAACGTGCTGCACCGCGGCAGGACGGGGAACCAGGATAAGGTGGCCGGAGACGTCTACCTGTCCATCCTCGAAGACGTCATCCCCAATCTGTCGATCCTGGTCCGCTACAAAAGCGATCCCTCGGGCACGCTCGACAGCGTGCGCCGCGTCGTTGCCCGGCACGACCCCGCCCTGGCGGTGTTTGACGTCTCCACGATGGAGGAGCGCCTGGTGAGCGGCGAGGCGGGTTATCGGTTCAATACGGTCCTGCTGAGCCTGTACGGGGTGCTGGCGATCCTGCTGGCGATCCTGGGCATCTATGGCGTGCTGGCCTACTCGGTCCAGCAGAGGGGGCCCGAGATGGCCATCCGCTCGACCTTCGGGGCGAGCCCCCGCAGCCTCTTGTGGATGGTAATCCGTCAGGGGATGCTCTCCGCCGCTCTCGGCGCGGTCATCGGCCTGGCGGCCGCCGTGGTCCTCTCCAGGTACATCGAGAGCCTGCTCTTCCAGGTCAGCCATCTCGATCCGGCCCTGTACGCGGTGGTCGGAGGCCTGATGCTGCTGGTGGCTCTCGCCGCCTGCTATCTGCCCGCCCGGCGGGCGGGGGCCGCGGACCCGGTCGAGGCCTTGCGATCCTGGGACCTGTGAGCTCGCGACCGGCTGGGTCGACGCCTGCCGTCCCCGTCCCCGTCCTCGCCATCGTCGGCGCCACGGCCACGGGCAAGAGCGCCCTCGCCATGGCGCTGGCGGGGGAGATGGACGGCGAGGTCGTCAACGCCGACGCGCTCCAAGTCTACCGCGGCTTCGACATCGGCACCGCCAAGCCGGGGCCGGAGGAGCGGCGGCGGGTGCCGCACCACCTGGTCGACATCCTGGAGCCGCACGAGCGCTACTCGGCGGGGGAGTTCGCGCGGCGGGCGCACGAGGCGATCGCCGAGATCCAGGGGCGGGGACGGACGCCGATCGTGGTCGGCGGCAGCGGCCTCTATCTGCGGGCGCTGTTCGACGGCATCAGCCCGGTGCCGCCCGGCGATCCCGAGGTGCGGGAGGAGCTGCGCCGGCGGCTCGAAAGCGAAGGGCTGGCGGCGCTGACCGCCGAGCTGGCGCGCGTCGATCCGGCCACGGCGGCGCGGCTCGCCCCGGGCGATACCCAGCGCGTGCTGCGGGCTTTGGAGGTGGCGCGGGTCTCCGGCCGGCCCCTCTCTTCGTGGATCGCTCGGCAACCCTTTGGGACTCAACGTATTGCAGCAGTCCGCGTCGGATTGACGCTCCCGCGCGCCATCCTATACGATCAAATCGCGCGCCGCGTGGCCCGCATGGTGCAAGAGGGCTGGGTGGAGGAGGTGGCTGGATTGCTCGCCAGGGGGCTGGAGCCAGGGCTCCCCGCGTTTCAGGCCATCGGATACCGCCAGCTCGTCCGCCATATCGTAGGAGAGTGGTCTCTGGAACAAGCGGTCGGCGACACGGTCCAAGCGACTCGCCGGTTCGCCAAACGTCAAGAGACCTGGTTCCGGAAAGAGCCCGATGTGACCTGGTTCCCGGCCCAGGATCTGGAGCGAAGAACTTACGATGTCCTTGAGCACACCAAGCAAAGCGGTCACGGGGGGGCGTATGGTTAAGCACAACATCAACATTCAGGACGGCTTTCTCTTCCAGAGCCTCAAGGAAGGGCAGACGATGTTCCTCGAGCTGGTGACCGGACGGCACCTGCTCGGGCGTCTCAAACGCTTCGACCGGTTTGCCGTGGTGCTCGAGAGCGACGGCAAGGAAATCCTCATCTACAAGCATGCCATCGCGACGATTGCAGCGGCTCCTCCCGCGGCGTGACGGCGCGGCCCGGTCCGCGTTTCGCCTCGCCGCGGTGTCGCTGCTGTCGGCGGCGCTGCTGACCGCCTGCTCTTCCGCTCCACCGCCACCCCCTCGCGAGCCGGTCGCCACCCCCGGGCCGGCTCCCGAGCCTCTGGCGCTGGAGCAGAGCGACCGCGCCTATCTGATCAATCCCCTGGAGGGGTATCCCCAGGAGGCGGACCCCGAACGCTGGCGGCGGATCGAGACCGCCTACGAGGACCTCCTCGAGGCGAGCGCGGTGGAGGAGGCCCGGGAGACTGCGGCCGAGCTGATCGAGGAGGACCCCGGGTTCTACCCCGCCCAGGTTCTGGCCGCCCAGGCTGAGTTCGCCGGCGGCGACTACCGGACGGTGGTCGGACGTCTGCTGCCGGTCGGCGACGCGCTGCCCAGCTATACGGCGAGCCAGCTGTTGCTCGGCCGCGCCGCCGAGCGCCACGGCGACCTGCCGCTCGCCTACGCCGCCTACCGGGCGGCCGCCCCGCGCAGCCAGCTCGCCTTCCAGCGCACCGGCGAGATGCACCCCCGGGCGCTGGAGATCGTGTCGAACCGCCTCGAGGAGGCGCTGCGGCTGGAGCGCGTCGACGAGGCCGAGCAGCATCTCCAACTGCTCCGCTCCTGGGCGCCTTCCGAGCTGACGACCCTGGAAGCGGCGCGGTCCGTGGCCATGGCGCGCGGCGACCGCGCCGCCGAGCTCGCCGCCGTCAAGGACCTGTCGGCGCGACGGCCCGACGACCGCCGGCTGCGCGAACGCCGGGCGGAGCTGGAGCTGGCGGTGGGAGACCCGAGCGCGGGGCTGCAGATCATCCAGGACCTCGCGAAGCAGAACCCGGACGACCCGGCGATGGCCGAGAAGCTCGACGCCGCCAAGTTCCGCTGGCGGCTGTCGCTGCTGCCCAAGGCGGTGCAGGAGGTGGCGGCCAAGCCGGAGCTGGCCAAGGCCGACCTCGCCGTCCTGCTCTACTGGCTGGTGCCCGACGTGCGCTACGGCCGCACCTCGGTCGGCCGCATCGCCACCGACGTGCTCGACCACCCGCGCCAGGAGGAGATCGTGCGCGTGGTCAACCTCGGCCTCATGGACGTCGACTCGACCCTGCACCGGTTCTCGCCGTCGGCGAGGGTGAGCCGGGGGAGCGCCTTGCGCACCCTGGCCCGCATGCTGTCGCGCTTCGCTTCGGACGCCTCGTGCGTGGCCGGCGCGGGCCGCGACCCGTCGCAGGGGGGGGCGTGCGACCTGGCCTCGCGTTGCGGGATGGTCCCCGCGGGCGAGGAGTGCCGGACGGGCTCGTCCCTCTCCGGCGCCGAGGCCGTCGAGCTGATCCGCCGCAGCCTCAAAGTCCTCGGCGTCTCATGAGCTTCACCATCCCGAACCTGCTGTCCCTGCTGCGCATGGGACTGGTCCCCGTGTTCATCATCGCCGTGATCGACGGCGAGATCGCCAAGGCGCTCCTGATCTTCGTCATCGCCGGCGTCACCGACGCGCTGGACGGCTTCATCGCCCGCTTCTACGGCCAGCAGTCGCTCCTCGGCGCCTATCTGGATCCGATCGCCGACAAGCTGCTGCTCATCTCCTCCTACGTGGCGCTGTCGATCCCCAGCCTGAACCGCGGCGTCGAGATCCCCCTCTGGATCACCGTCCTGGTGATCGCCCGCGACGTCCTGCTCGTGGTGGTGGCCCTGATCATGTACCTCGCCGCCGGGGTCCGGAGCTTCCCGCCGACCGTGCTCAGCAAGGTCACCACCGTCTTCCAGGTGGCCTCCGTGGTGCTGGTCCTGGTCTCCGGGCTGCTCCCCAACCTGGACGTCGTGGCGAGCACCGTGCTCTACGCCATGACCGGTTTGACGGTCCTCTCCGGGCTCGACTACGTCCGCCGCTCCAACCGCCTGGTCGAGACCAAGCCGAAGGGCTGAGGACGAAAAGGACAGCAAGGACTCCAAGGACCAGGGGAGTCCCTGGTGTCCTTGGCGTCCTTTTCGTCCTGGGGGGCAGGGGGTGAGCTTCTGGTAACATCCCCTCCAGATGTCCGACTTTGTCCACCTCCATCTGCACAGCCAGTTCAGTCTGCTCGACGGGGCCAACCGCCTCGACGACGTGATCAACGCCGCCGTCCAGGCGGGCATGCCGGCGATGGCCCTGACCGACCATGGCAACATGTTCGGC
>JBKKAU010000324.1:0-1441 GCA_046714475.1 Thermoanaerobaculia bacterium | reverse complement strand
CTCCATCTCCGTGAGCAGCGGCAGGTCCGACAGGCGGCGTTCCGGGTCCAGGACGATCGCCTGCAGCAGGACGGCGAAATGCCCCGCCATCCGCTGCACCGTCGTGGCGTCGAACAGGTCACGGTTGTACTGGATCTGGATGCCTTCGCGCTGGGCCACCGCGACGGTCAGGTCGAAGTTGGCGACGCCGCTGTCGGTGACCAACGCCTCCAGCTCCAGGCCCGGGATCTCCGCGCCACCCACCGGCGTGTTCTGCATCGAAAAGACGACCTGGAAGAGCGGCGTGCGCGACAGGTCGCGCTCGGGCTGCAGCTCCTGCACCAGCTTTTCGAGCGGCAGGTCCTGATGGGAGTAGGCGGACAGCGTGACCTCCCGCACCCGGCCGAGCAGCTCCACGAAGCGCGGATCGCCGGACAGGTTGGTGCGGAGCACCAGGGTGTTGACGAAGAGCCCGATCAGATCCTCGATCTCCCTGCGGTTGCGGCCGGCGATCGGAGAGCCGACGGCGAAGTCATGCTGGTCGGTATAGCGGGAGAGCAGCGCCTCGAACCCGGTCAACAGGGTCATGAACGGCGTCGCGCCACGGCGCTGCGAGAGGGTCTGGAGGTCGTCCAACAGCCGCACGGGGACCGGCAGGGACAGTATCCTGCCTTCCTGGGTCTGGACGACCGGCCGCGGCCGGTCGGTCGGCAGCTCCAGGGCGGGAGGGAGATCTCCCAGCCGCTCGCGCCAGTATGAGAGCTCGCCCTCCAGCACCTCCCCGGAGAGCCATCGGCGCTGCCAGATGGCGAAGTCCGCGTACTGGATCGGCAGCTTCGGCAGCGGCGAGGGGCGGCCGGCGGCGAACGCCTCATAGAGAACGCCCAGCTCTCCAACGAGCACCCCCATGGACCAGCCGTCGCTGACGGTGTGATGCGTCGTGAGCAGGACGGCCCGGTCGTGGCGGCCGAGCTCCACCAGGAGGACCCGCAGCAGCGGCCCCCGCGCCAGGTCGAAGGGACGCCCGACCTCGGCCAGGGCAAGACGCCGGGCCTCTCTCTCGCGCCGGGCTTCGGGAACCTGTGAAAGGTCGGCCACGGGCAGGCGGATCGGCACGGGCGGATGGACGAGTTGCACCGGCACGCCGGCCACCGTGCCGAACGTTGTGCGCAGGATCTCGTGCCGGCGCGCGATCTCGGAAAAGCTCGCCGCGAGCGCCGCCACGTCGAGCGCGCCGCGCAGCCGGAAGAAACCCGGGATATTGTAGGAGATGCCGCCCGGCCCGAGCTGGTCGAGGAACCAGAGGCGCTGCTGGGCGAAGGAGAGAGGCAGGCCCCCTCCAGCGCCGCGCGGCACCGGCACGATCGGCGGCACCTGCAGACCGCGTGACGCCCACCGGGCGGCGTCCACGGAGTCCGCCAGACCGGAGAGAGTCGGCGCCTCGAACAGCCGCCGCAGCGGC
>JBKKAU010000323.1:0-25015 GCA_046714475.1 Thermoanaerobaculia bacterium | reverse complement strand
TCTCCTGGGCGCTGAAAGAATCTCGCCGCCGCGGGACGGGGGTGAGGGCCCCTACGACCCCGGCAGCAGCCCCTTGGGCAGGTTCTTGAGCAGGTCGAAGTAGAGCACCATCACCGTCAGCAGCAGGATCATGATGAAGCCGACGTGGTTGATGGCCTCCTTGAGGCGCAGCGACAGGTCGCGCCGGATGACCCCTTCGATCATCAGGATCAGCGTCTGGCCGCCATCGAGGATCGGGATCGGCATCAGGTTCATGATGGCGATCCCGATGCTCAGGAAGCCGACCATGTGGAGCAGGACCTTGAAGCCGGCGCGGGCCGCGGCGCCGCTCTGGGCGGCGATCTCGATCGGGCCGGCGAGCGCGCCGCGGGCCGACATCTCGCGGCTGAAGATCTTGCCAATGATCTCGAAGGTCTGGCGCACCAGGTCGACGCTGTAGCGCGCCCCCTGGACCAGGGCGCGGCCGGGCGGGTAGCGCTGGAAGAAGCCGATGCCGACGCCGATCTTGCCGATCTTGCCGTCGGCCCGCGGCACGACCGGGACCACCAGCGTCTCGCCGGCGCGCAGGATCTCGATGTCGACCTTCTGGCCCGGCTTGGTCTCGATGTAGGAGACGAAGTCCTTGCTGTCGGCGATCGGCCGGCCGTCGATCTTGAGGATCTCGTCGCCGGGTTTCAGGCCGGCCTTCTCTGCCGGGCTGCCCGCCGTGATCTGGGTGAGCTGCGGCCGGATGCTCGGGTAGAGGCCCGCCAGGTCCCCCATCTCGTATTTGGGGTCCTTGCCGGGCGTGACGGTGGCCTGGAAGGTGCGGTCGCCGCGCTGCACGGTCAAGGCGACGGGCTTGGCCGGCGAGGTGAGCAGCTCCATCAGCACCGACTGCCAGTCCTCGGTCGGCTCGCCCTTGACGGCGATGATACGGTCGCCGCGCTGGAGGCCGGCGGCGGCGGCCGACGAGCCCTCCTCGACGCCGCCGACGAGCGGCGGCATCTCGGGCAGGTTCGGCACCTCGATGCCGACCATGAAGAGGCAGGCGAAGAGCAGGATCGCCAGGACGAAGTTCATGGCCGGGCCGGCGAGGTAGACCAGGATGCGCTGCCAGCGCGGCTTGCTCATGAACTCGTTGGGGTCGCCGGTGGACTCCTCGGGGTTTTCGCCGCCCATCCGCACATAGCCGCCGAACGGCACGGCGGAGAGCCGGTAGTCGGTGCCGCCGCGGGTGAAGCCCCAGAGGCGCTTGCCGAAACCGAGCGAGAACGTCATCACCCGCACGCCGAAGGCCTTGGCCATCAGGAGGTGACCGCCCTCGTGGACGAAGATGATCAGGCCGAGCCCGAGGATGAACGCGAGTACATTGATAAGGATGTCGATCATACGGGCCGCCTTGGTGAAGGTCCGATTATACCGAACGGCTGCGGGGAGCCCTGGATTCCCGCTCAGCGATGTCAGCGCGAGTCAGCGGGCAATGTCTTCCAGGCCGAGCAGCCAGAGGCCGGCGAGCAGCACGGGCGCGGCGAAGAGCAGGGCGTCCACGCGGTCGAAGACGCCGCCGTGGCCGGGCAGGATATGGCCGGAGTCCTTGACCCCGGCGCCGCGCTTGATCATCGACTCGACGAGGTCGCCCACCTGCGCCGCCACCGCGGTGACTGCGGCCACGGCAAGGATCCGTCCGTCCACCCGTCCGAGCCGCAGCAGGCACCAGGCGGCGGCGGCGGCGAGGCCGGTCAGGAAGCCGGCGGCCGCCCCTTCCCAGCTCTTGTTGGGGCTGATCACCGGCGCCATCTTGTGGCGGCCGATCCGCGAGCCGACGTAATAGGCGGCGGTGTCGCCCAGCCAGACGATGGCGAACAGCAGGACGATCAGCCAGGGACCATGGTTGGACACGCCGTTCGGGTCCTCGATCTGCTGCAGGGCGTGCAGGCTGGTCAAGGGGATCGCGAAGTAGGGGATGCCGAAAGCGATGATGCCGAGCGCCGGGAGCGTCTCCGGCAGCGGCGTGCGGCTGAGCAGCATCAGGGTGCCGAGGCCGACCGAGAGCAGCGCGCCGGCCACGAACAGCGGCGCGCCGGGCCGCAGGACGGCCAACTCGTTCGACAGCGCCAGGGTGAAAGCCAGGGCGGTGAGCGGCACCAGCGCCAGCAGCAGCCCCAGCGGCGCGTGCGGCGCCCGCGGGCGGGCGATCTTCATGTACTCGAAGACCGCCAGCTCGACCAGCACGGCGAGGAGGACGAAGAACCAGGGGCCGGGGAGCAGGAAGACGGCCGCCAGGGCGATCGGGGCGCCGATGGCTGCGGTCAGGATTCTCTGCATGGCGAGGCGCGGGCCGCGGCCGGAGAGGTCAGACCTGGAGCCCGCTCGAGACGAACCTGTCTTCGGAGTCCTGCGCGTCCTGTTTCCGGACGCCGCCGTACCGGCGCTCGCGGTTCTGGAAGTCGAGGATCGCCTCGTAGAGGTCGCCGCGGCGGAAGTCGGGCCACAGCGTCTTGGTCACCCAGATCTCGGTGTAGGCGATCTGCCAGAGCAGGAAGTTCGAGAGCCGCATCTCGCCGGAGGTGCGGATCAACAGGTCGGGGTCCGGCTGGCCCGAGGTGTAGAGATAACGGTTGAGGGTCTCCTCGTCGATGTCCGCCCGCCTGCCCGCCGCCCAGTCGGCCACGATGCTGCGGCAGGCGTCGACGATCTCGCACCGGCCCGAGTAGTTGAGCGCGATGTTGAAGCTCATCCCGCCGCAGTCCCGGGTCGCGTCGAGGGTCTGCCGCAGCTCGCGCACCACCGACGAGTCGAGCTCCTCCCAACGGCCGATGACGTGGAAGCGGATGTCGTTCTCGACCAGCGCCTCGCGCTCTTTGCGGACGTACTCCTTGAGCAGGTTCATCAGGGTCCAGATCTCGAAGCGCGGGCGCTTCCAGTTCTCGACCGAGAAGGCGTAAAGGGTCAACACCTCGAGGCCGAGCCGCGCCGCCGTCTCCACCGTGTCGCGGACGGAAGTCACCCCTGCCCGGTGCCCTTCGACCCGGGGCAGATTGCGCGCCTTCGCCCACCGCCCGTTGCCATCCATGATGATGGCGACATGCCGCGGCAGACGGTCCATGTCGAGACGGCGGACGAGCAGCTCTTCGGGTGAACCCGGGTCAGCGAGTTTGGAGATATCTGCCATCGTCAGAGCCCTTTACGTTATCACATCCGATCACCGCCACTCGTGAGGGTAGAAGACCTGTTCGAGCACCAGGCCGTGCGCCGGGGCCGTAGGTCCGGCCGCCGACCGCGGGCTCCCCGAGAGCAACCCGGCGAAGTCTTCCGGCGACCTCTTTCCCAGCCCGACTTCGATCAGAGTTCCGACCAGAGCACGAACCATGCCGCGCAGAAAGCCGTCCCCCACCACACGGAGCCGGAGCTCCTCCCCCGACTCCTCCCAGAAAGCGGAGAGGATACGCCGGAACGGCTGGCCATGGGAGCCGCCGGCCAGCGCGAAGGCCGAGAAATCGTGCCGGCCGAGCAGGTGGGCCGCCGCCCGGGACATCCGCTCCACGTCGAGCCGGGGCGGGACGCGGACCGCGAAGGGGGCGTCGAGCGGTGAGAGGACGGGGGCACGGCTCAGGCGGTAGCTGTACTCCTTGGCGAAAGCGCTCTTGCGGGCATGGAATCCGTCCGGGGCGCGGCCGGCGGCGAGGACCCGCACGTCCTCGGGCAGGCGGTGGTTGACCCCATGGACCAGGGCGCTTTCCGAAACCGGCGCGTCGACCTCCAGGTGGGCCACCTGGCCGCGGGCGTGGACCCCGGCGTCGGTCCGGCTGGCGCCAGTGACCTGGAGAAGGCGGCCGAGAAGACTGGACAATGCCTCCTCCAGCACCTGCTGCACGGTCCGGGCGTTCTCCTGCCGTTGCCAGCCGCCATAGCCGCCGCCGCGGTAGGAGACGGTCAGCCGGTACGTCGCCATCGCTCCCTTCGCTCCAATGCCATGAGGACCGCGAACGGTCCCCAGATCGCGAGATAGATCCAGGGGAAGAGGGGGAGCTCCGGCAGCACCAGATAGGAGAGGAGGACGAGAGCCGAGAGCGCCCGCCAAGCCGTCCACCCGCCGAGCGCCGCCCAGGGGAGCACCCAGAGCAGATACCAGGGATAGACCGTCGCCGACAGCAGCAGCAGACGTCCGAAGAGCCGGCCCGTGCCGGCCGCGAGGTCCCTCTCGCGGAGTGACAGGAGGACTGCGACCCCCACCCCGCCGGCGAGCAGGAGCTTGGCCAGGAGCTGGGGATAGAGATAAGGATAGACGGGGTCCCAGCGGTAGAACTGCCGCGTCGCCTCTTCGTTGGCCTCCAGCCGGCCGGCGATCCAGGGGGCGGTCCCGGTGGCGTCCAGGAGACGCCAGAGCGGCTCGTAGAGAGGGCCGTTGAACTCCCATGAGACGCCGTAGCGCACCATGCCCGGCGGGAGGCCGCCGGTCGCCGCCAGCACCGGCAGGGCCGCCACGGCCAGGAGGCCGAGCGCCGCGCCGAGGAAGCGCCAGGGCCGGCCGCCGAGGCGCGCCCACATCGGGAAGGCGAGGAGCGGCACCAGCTTGGCGAGCACGCCGGCGGCGGCGTAGACCGCGGCCGCGCCGATCGCCGGGGCCGCCCGGGTCCGGCCGGTTGCGTTGTCAGCGTTGCCGGCATCGCGGGAGGTCAGGGCGAGCACCGCGCCGAGCACCGCCGCCGCCCCGAGGGCGTCGACGTGGCCCATCCCGGCCACCTCCAGCACCGGCAGCGGGTTCCAGGCGTACCAGACGGTCCGCCCTTCGGGGACCCCGAGCCGCCGGGCGAGCGCCAGCAGCAATGCGCAGACCGCGAGGTCGGCGGCGGTGGCGAGCGCCTTCCAGGCCAGGAGCGGAAAGGGGAAACGACTCGCTATACTGAATGCAGCGACCGCGAGAGGCGGGTAGACGGTGGGGACCTGGGCATGGGGCACCCTCTGCCAGGCCTCGTCGCGGAGGGGGGCGAGGTCGGCGGCTTCGGGCGCCAGGGCGTACGGGTTGAAGCCCGCCGCGGCCACCTTGCCATCCCAGAGATAGCGCAGAGCGTCGTCCGACAGGGTGGGCGGCAGAGGCAGCATCAGGACCCGCAGCAGCAGCGCGCCGAGCAGGATCGCCCTGGCCGTCCCGTGCCGGGCTTCCAGGCGGCGGGCCGCGAAGGGGAGCCAGAGGAAGGCCGCCCCGAGCAGCGTCAGAGCGAGGAACAGGTGATGGGCCAGGTCGAAGACGAGAAGCAGGCCGGCATGGACGGCCAGCAGGGGCAGCACGGGCACGAGGTGCGCCGGGGATGAGCTTTCCGGGAGAGCCGGCCCTGCTGGCAATCTATTACCTCGCGCTGGCGATCCTCGCCTTTTACGGCGTTCATCGCCTCGTGCTGGTGCTTCTCTATCTGAGGACCCGGGGGCAACGGCCGGTGCGGCCTCCGGACCCGGCGCTGTGGCCGGTGGTCACGGTACAGCTGCCACTCTACAACGAGATGTATGTGGCGGCGCGCCTGATCGAGGCCGTCGGCCGGCTCGACTATCCGCGCGATCGCCTGGAGGTCCAGGTGCTCGACGACTCGACCGACGAGACCTCCGGGATCGTCGCCCGCGCCGTCGAGGAGCAGCGCCGCCAGGGGCTCGACATCCACCACATCCGCCGCGCCGACCGTCGCGGCTTCAAGGCCGGAGCGCTCGCCGCCGGCCTCGCCCAGGCGCGCGGCGGGCTGCTGGCGGTCTTCGACGCCGACTTCGTGCCGCAGCCGGACTTCCTCAAGAGCGTCGTCCCCTACTTCTCCGACCCCGGGCTCGGCATGGTCCAGGGGAGCTGGGCGCACATCAACCGCCACTACTCGCTGCTGACCCGGATCGAGGCCATCCTGCTCGACGGCCACTTCCTGATCGAGCACACCGCCCGGCACCGCAGCGGCTGCTTCTTCAACTTCAACGGTACGGCCGGCGTCTGGCGGCGCGAGGCGATCCTGGAAGGCGGCGGCTGGCAGCACGACACCTTGACCGAGGACCTCGACCTCTCCTACCGCTCGCAGCTCGCCGGCTGGAAGTTCCTCTATCTCCCAGAGCTGGCGGTGCCCTCCGAGCTGCCGGTCGACATCAACGGCTTCAAGAGCCAGCAGTACCGGTGGACCAAGGGCTCCGTCCAGACCGGCCGCAAGCTCTTGGGACGGATCCTGCGCGCGCCGCTCCCCTTCCGCGTCAAGCTGGAGGCCTTCATCCACCTGACCAACAACTTCAGCTATGCCCTGATGGTCCTGGTGTCGCTGCTGATCTTTCCGGCCATGGTGGCGCGGCGCGGCACCTCGGCTCATCTCCTGCTGATGATCGACCTGCCACTGTTCCTGGCGGCGACGGCCTCGGTGCTGGTCTTCTACCTGGCGAGCCAGACGGCGGCCGGCATCCCCTGGCGCCAGCAGCTCCGCTACCTCCCTACGGTGATGGGGCTCGGCGCCGGCCTCTCGGTCAACAACGCCCGGGCGGTGCTCTCGGGGCTGCTCCAGCGCGGCGGCACCTTCCACCGCACGCCCAAGTACCGGATCGAGCAACGCGGCGAGGACTGGAAGGGCAAGCGCTACCGCGCCGGGGTCAACGCCTCGCTGCTCCTCGAAGTGGCCCTCACGCTCTACCTGGCCGGCTGCACCGCCTACGCCTTCGGGGCCGGCATGTGGATGTCGATCCCCTTCCTCTACCTCTTCCTCCAGGGGTACGCCTACATCTCCGCGCTGTCGATCCTGCCCCTCTTCACCGCGAGGCGGGTGCGGCCGGCGGGCGAGGCGGCGTAGGGCGGCCTGTTCCCACCTTACTCCCCCGCTGTCTCATCCCGCCGTGGGCCGCTTCGTTACGTTTGGAAGTGCATTCTTCTACGTCCGGAAGCGCAATCTTCTGGATCTCGGGTCCAGGGGCTAAAATCTCCCCATGGTCTCGATGGAGCTCCCCAACCGTGTAACCCTGAGGCCGGCCGCGCCTCGCGACGCCGAGTTGCTCAGGCAGTGGCGGGCCGAGACGAGCGTCCGGCGCTATCAGCCCTTGAACGAGCTCCCGACCTCGCAGCTCCGCGCCGACGTGGCGAGTCAGCGGATGGGCGACCTCTACCGCGGCCGGGGCGAGAAGTTCCAGTGGATCGTCCAGGTCGACGGCGACGCGGCGGGCTGGATCACCCTGGTGGTGAGCAACTGGGAGCACGGCCTCGCCGAGGTGGGTTACGCCCTCTCGAGCCCCTACCAGAGCCGGGGAGTCATGTCCGAGGCCCTCCAGGTGCTCCTCGAAGACCTCTTCCTCAACACCCTGCTGGAGCGGGTCGAGGCCCGTTGCGCGGTCGAGAACGTCGGCTCCCAGCGGGTCCTGGAGAAGAACGGCTTCCGCAAGGAAGGCCACCTGCGCGCCTACTTCAAGCTGCGCGGCCGGCGGGTCGACAATTATCTCTACGGCCTGCTGCGCGAGGACTATCTGGCGCGCCGCAAGAGCGGCGGCTGACCCCTACAGCATCTCGAGATTGGCAAAGCGGGCGACCAGCTTGCGCTTGCCCGCCTTGTCGAAGAAGACGGTGATCTTGGCCTCGTCGCCCTGGCCTTCGAGCTCCAGCACGACCCCCTGACCGAGCGTGGGATGGCGGACGCGGCTGCCGCGTCTGATGGCGCGCCGCGGCGCCGCCGCCGGATCGGGGACGACCGTCCGCTCGCGGAAACCCGGTGTGGTGGGACGGGGGGCCGGCGCCGGGCGCTGCGGGATCGCGGCGCTGGGCTGAGAGGCCGGCCGGGCGCCGCCGCGGTCCTGCCCGAAGAAGGAGTAGACGCTCGAAGCCCGCTGGTCGAAGCGCTCGGACACGAACAGGCTGGGGCTCTGCTGGACGTCGACCAGCTGGTCCGGCAGCTCCGAGAGGAACGGCGACTCCATCTGGTCCTGATAACGGCCGGCGATGCGCCGCCGGCGGCAGCAGGTGAGGTAGAGCCGCTCCCGCGCCCGCGTCATGCCGACGTAGAGCAGCCGGCGCTCCTCCTCGATGTCCTCGCGCGCCCCTTGGGAGTTGAAGTGGGGGAGCAGGCCGTCCTCGAGGCCGGGGAGCACCACCGCCCGGAACTCCAGCCCCTTGGCGCTGTGGAGGGTCATCAGCGACACCCCGCGCTCGTCCTGCAGCGAGTCCAGGTCGGTGACCAGCGAGACGTGGTCGAGGAACGAGGTGAGCAGATCCTGGTCGCTGCTGTTGTAGCTGTTCGACTCGGTGAACTCCTGGGCGGCGGAGAGGAACTCGCGGATGTTCTCCAGCCGCGCCTGGTCCTCCGGGTCGTCCTTCCTGTAGAGGTCGGCGTAGGCGGTCCCTTCCAGCAGCCGGTCGAGCAGCGCCGGCAGCGGCAGCTCGGCGGCGGCCTGCTGCAACCCGACGATCAGGTCGCGGAACTTGCGCAACGCCGTGGCGCTCCGCGCCGGCAGCGACCCCAGGTCGTCCAGGTAGATCACGTCCCAGAGCGGCTGGCCGAGCTGGACGGCGCGGTCGCGCAGCAGCTCCAGCGTCGATTTGCCGATGCCGCGCGGCGGCTGGTTGACGATCCGCATCAGCGAGAAGTTGTCGCGCGGGTTGCGCAGCACGCGTAGGTAGGCGACCAGGTCCTTGATCTCGGCCCGGTCGTAGAAGCGCACGCCGCCGACCAGCGAGTAGGCGACCTCCTGGCGCAGCAGCTCGTCTTCGATGGCGCGGGTCTGGGCGTTGGTACGGACCAGGACCGCCATGTCCGAGAGGCGGAGGCTCTTGCGCAGCCGCTGGAGGGTATCGACCACCCAGCGCGCCTCCTCGAGCTCGTCCCCGGCCTTGTAGAGGACGGCCTTGTCGCCCTTCTCGCCCTCGGTCCACAGCCGCTTGCCGCGGCGGTTGACGTTGTTGGCGATGAGCGCCCCGGAGACGTCGAGGATCGTCTGGGTCGAGCGGTAGTTGCGCTCCAGCTTGCGCACCTCGGCGCCGGGGAAGCTGTCCTCGAAGCGCAGGATGTTGTCGAGGTCGGCGCCGCGCCAGCGGTAGATGCCCTGGTCCTCGTCGCCGACGGCGGTGATGTTGCCATCGGACCCGACCAGCTCGTGGACGAGCCGGAGCTGCGCGTGGTTGGTGTCCTGGTACTCGTCGACCATGAGGTAGCGGGTGCGGTAGCGGACCCGCTCGCGGACGTCCTGGTCCTCGGCGAGCAGCTTGACCGACAGCGAGATCAGGTCGTCGAAGTCGACGCCGGAGGCCTGGTGGAGCAGCCCCTGATAGCGGCGGTAGAGGGTGGCGACCTTCTTCTCGAAGAAGTTCTGGGCCCGCGACTCATAGGCCGGCGGCTCGAGCAGGCGGTTCTTGGCGGCGCTGATCTGGTGCAGGACGGCGCGCGGCGAGAACGCCGCCTCGGACAACCCCTCGGCGGAGAGCGCCTCCTTGACGAGGTTGATCTGGTCGGCGCCGTCGAGGATCGCGAAGTCGCGCCGCAGCCCCACCCGCTCGCCCCACCGGCGCAGCAGGACCAGGGCGAAGCGGTGGAAGGTGCCGACCGAGGAAGGCAGAGGGTGGAGGCCGAGGAGGTCCTCGACCCGCTCGCGCATTTCGGCCGCGGCCTTGTTGGTGAACGTCATGGCGGCGACATGCCCGGGGTCGACCCCCTGGACCTCGACCAGCCAGGCGACGCGGAAGGTGATGACCCGGGTCTTGCCCGAGCCGGCCCCCGCGAGGACGAGCTGCGGCCCCTCCCCGTGGGTCACGGCGGCGATCTGCTCCGGGTTCAGGTGGCGCTCGAGCTCGAGCGCGGCGCTCTTAGCCACGGCGGGAAGTGTGTCCGAGGGGCGGGGAGGATGCAAGCGAAGGGTTTTTGTGTGGTCCAGCCAAGGAGGAGGGTAAGAACCTGATGGTTAAATCGCTTCCAAGTCCTCCGCGAGGAGCCTGGGATGCCAGCGGATCTCCCGGGGCTCTGTCACTTTGGGCTCCCCGAAGAGCTTCTCCGTGATGTGCTCGCCGAGCCTGCGGTAGCTCTCCCATTGGGCTTCGTCGAAGAACTGGTCCCCCGTCGACTCGTGCGGGAAGGCGGGGTGCGACCGGTGGTATTCGATGAGGTCCGCCGGCTCGTCTCCCGTGAGCGCCGGCTTGATGTAGAGGAGACGCGAGGGTGCAGTCTCCGGAGAGGTGTAGGTGATCCAGGCCAGCGCCGCGTGCGCTTTGGAGAACCCGTTGGGATCGGCCTCGACGAGTTGCCCGTCCTTCCAGGTTCCCCGCCGGAGCTGCTCCAGGGTTCCGATTGCGGGGCGCATCGCATCGTCCACCTCCTTTTCCAACTCCTCCTCTTCGAGGAACCGGATCTCCGCGCCGAAATCCAGACGGGCCTTGCGGATCAGGTTGGAGAGGCCTCCGAAGGTGTAGTCCTGGTCCTGCTCGGCGTCGACGATGACGATGGTCCGCAGGCGACGGCGCAACAGCTCGTAGCCCCCCAGGTTCTCGAAGTGGCCGCCGTCGGAGAGGTACCAGTGGCGGCGCGCCGTGCCGGGGAAGCGGGCGAGGAACTCGTCGAGCATGTAGATCTGGACCGGGAACATGCGCGCGAGGAAGTCCTCGAAGCGCATGCCGAGCTTGCGGCGCTTCTGCGGCTGGCGCACCACTCCCGAGTCCCACCAGCGGCCGAGGCGCACATTGCCGAGCCCCGCGAGGAGGCTCAGGCCCAGGCTCGTCTGCGCTCCGGCGCCGGTCGAGAAAGCCGCGCCCGAGATCCCCACCCAGGTTCCCAGGGACAGCATCTCGCCGGTGAAGACCGCAGGCCCATCCTTCTTCATGGTCGGGTACTCGAAGACCTGAAAACCTGTCCTGGGGTAGACGTCGACAGGAGCCCCGACCGGATCCATCTCCTGGTCCTTGCCGAAGGGGAGCAGGAGGTGGTGGTGCACGTTGACGCTCAGCCCGCACGGTCCGAGCGCCATTCCGTTCCCTTTCCGGTCCTGCTGCTGGATCTGGGACTTGCCGTCGATCGTCTCGTTGATCGTCACATTGATCAGGTGGATGGGAGCCCCGGTGTTCGCCGGAGGGGGCCAGTAGCGGGCGAGGTCGGAATCGTCCCCGGGGAGGACGTCGCTGACGCTGCGCCCTTTCCATCGCCGGGGGTTCGAGGCGCCGAGATAGGCGCGGGTCAAACGGGCCGAGTAGAGCGACTGGTGCGACGAGTTGTTGAGGAAGGCCCAGGTGTGCCCGAGGAGGAGGGACAACAGGAACGTCCCCGCGACGCCGAGGAGGGCGGGACCGAGGTCCCGTCTCGCCGCGGTCCGGGCCTCTTCCCTCTCTTTGTCGGGCGCTTTGCCTGTTGCCGCCGTTTTCAGATCCTCGAACACCGTCTCCTGCCCGGCTTGAACCTTGAGACTCAGCGGCAGGACGGGAGCGCTGCCTCTCCGGACCTCCACGGTGAGAGCCTTGTCGTCTTCCGGCTTCTTCTCGACCAGGGAGGACGGGGCACCCGGCGGCGGTTTGAAGCTCCAGGCGATGGCGTGCGAGGCCGCATCGAGGCTCACCAGGAGGAGCGCGACCGCGACAAGGGCCGCCACGGCGGCGATCCATTGCAGCGGCAAGGGAGGCCGGCCGGCGCCCGGTCCCTTGGAGAAGAGCACGGCGATGCGGCGGGCGAACCCGGCGAGCAAGGTCCAGGAGGAGGCGACCCCCGCGAGCCAGGGTCCGAGATTCTGGCTCCCCAGTACGGCGTAGAGCGTCTGTCCGAGGGAGTCGATAAGGGCGATGATCAGCAGCCCGGCGGTGATCACGAGTGCCCATGTCACCCAGACCCCGAGCCGGTGGCGGAGCCCGAAGTTCCGGTACAGCGCCCAGTCCTCCTGAGGCATATCCCCTTCTTCGTCCAGCTTCCGGCGGAGGGCGATCCGCCACCAGGCGCAGGTGGCCAGCGCCAGGAGTGTCACGATGCCCCAGAACCAGGATACGGGCAGGCCCCACGTGGCGAGGGTCAACCAGAGCGACGCCACCAGCGCCAGCAGGAGGCCCGTCCACGGTGGGAACGACTTCCGCCAGCGGTGCGCGGGCTCTCGGCTCGCCTGTCGGGGCTGTTTCCCCTGGCCTCCCTTCTCGATCGCCCGGCTCTCGGGCTCGACGAGCCAGTAGGCCCAGCCGACCGGGAAAGCCCAAAGCGAGAAGGTAATCACCGGGAGGACAATGAACGGGCTCCACCAGATGGAGCCGCCGGCCGCCCAATCCGCGATCCGCTCGGAGAGGCCGGGAATCCGATCAAGCCCGGCCCGCAGCAGTTGGAGAACGAGGAAGGCGCCGAGCAGGAGGATGATGAGGACGAGGTGGATGGAGATCCAGTTGCGCAACAGGACCGCCCCTCCGAGGAGACTGTCCCCCGCGCCGTTCGGAGAGAGATAACGGCCATTCTCGCGGAGGTATCTCAGGACCTCCGGATTCTCCTCCCCCTGGAGGATCTTCTCGACCTGAGCCGGGTTCTGGACGTACTCCTTCCGGCCGAGGAGCCGCCCGAAGAAGGAGCCGAAGTAGCCGCCTCCCGACACGGTGGAGAGGAAGTCGATGCGCCGCAGGACGCCTGTCTGCCGGGCCAGCGCCTGGAAGACGCCAAGGCAAAAGGTGGCGCTGCGGATGCCGCCGCCCGAGAGACCGACGCCGACCAGCCGTTCGGGATCGAAGGCGAGCTCTGCTTTTTTGCGCCTCGCCTCGATGATCTCGTGCTCCTGCTTGCGGAGCTCTTGGGGGTAGGCCGCGTCCAAGAGGGTAGACGCCGAGCCCACCTCTCCGACGATGGCCGGGCTGGGGAGCTCTTGTCGGGGATCGCTCATGGCTTCGACTCACCTCCGGGGGTGGGTTCGATGTGCAAGGGATCGGGCTTTACGATCACGATGACGGCATGGATCAAAGCCGCGAAGAAGAAGGCGAACAGGCAATGCACTCCGCCATAGACGTTTAGCAGGACTTTTGAAGCCTGGTAGATGCCCGCCGCCAGTACGCCGCCGGTGGCGAGGCCGAGGAGGCCTGCCATGACGGTTACCCATCCAGTTCTTCGGATCAAGGCCAGCACGCCAGCCAGGGCGCTCGCGAGAGCGATCGTCCCCCATTTGGTCGCGGTGGCGATCCAGAGGAGCCGCAGCGTCTCGGCGTCCGGAGGGGATGGGGACAGCGGCGGCGGCGGTCCGATCGACCGGAGCAGCAGGAAGTTCTCGGCGCAGTCCGCCGCGAGCATTCCCAGGGCAAGGAGGACGCCAGCCACGGCCCAGGACCGCCCCGCCGGCCGATCGCCCTGCTGCCGGGGAGCGCTGAGAAGGAGAAAGATGAAGGCCATCAGAGCGCTGTAGGACGGGATCAGGAGGAAGTCGGCCCGTACCCTGGCCTCTATCCAACGCCTGAGGCATTCCTGACAGCAGGGCAGGATCTTGTCCCCGGTCTTGCTCTGTGGGTGCGCCAGTTCGAGGTCGGGGATCTTTTCCTTGAACCCCGCGAGGCCGCAAGGGTCTTCTTGCGCGCGGCAGGTCTCGCAGACCAGCTCCGCCAGAGCCCTGGTCCCCGCGATCTCGAACGCCCACACGGAGATCGCTGTCGCGAGCCAGGCGATCACGACCCAGACGGCCCAACGCTTGCGCGGGTTGAAGGCGCTCATCGATACCCTCCCGGAGAGGACGCCGTGCACACTGTTAGACGGATCCTCTCTAGTCTTTCTGAATACCTGCTGCAAAGCAACAGGAAATAGCGTCCGGTCTCGCCGGTGCAGGATTTATGAGGCGGGTCGGTCTACGCGGAGGAGCCGGAGTCGAGCTGGGCGATCAGTTTCTTGGGAGCGATCATGCGGTAGGCGGCAACGACCAGGTCGGCGATCTCGTCCCAGTCGACCGGCACGTCCAGGTAGACGCCGAGCCAGCCGCGGTGTCCCACGTACGGCGGTCTGAAGAACCGATCTGGATGGAGGGAGACCAGAGCTTCCTGCGCACCATCCGGCGCGGCGCACCAGAACGCCAGCCGGTCGTCGTGGTGGTGGTTGGCATAGTTCACGAACGTCTTCTTGCCGAGCACGAACCAGGTCGGCTCGCCGTGACTGAGCCGCTCGGTCGTCTCCGGCAGGGCGAGACACAGAGCGCGAAGCTTCTCCAGTGGATCTTCCTTGGCCATGTTCAGGCGCTCGGTTGCCGATGGATTGCCGATAAATTGCCGTTGGATTGCCGATAAAGGCGCCTAGTACGCCCCGCCCATCCCGGCGCTCGGGCCGTAGGTCAGGGCATTGAGCAGGATCGGGGCGGTGCCGCGCCAGAAGAGGCGGTAGGCGGGGTCCTGGGCGAACAGGACGACGCTCCCCTCGCCGCGCGCCTCGGTGCCCACGAGCAGCGAGCCGCTCAGACGCTCCTCGGCCTCGGGCCAGGCGAAGCCGGCCACCACCGGATCGGCGTCGACCGCGATCAGCACGTCCTGGCGCGGGTTCCCGGTCGCGAGCAGCACCGTCGTGCCCTCGACCAGCACCGCGGGCGGCGAGGTCAGACCCAGGGTCAGCGGATGGCGCGCCTGCATGCGGGTCGCGACCGCGGCGCCGGGAGTGAAGATCGACCGGGTGGCGAGCGATTTCTCTTCGGCGGTCTGCTCGCTCTCGGGATCCTCGTCCTCCTCGTCTTCCTCCCGGGGGGCCTCCCACTTCTTGATCGCGGTCATCTTGTTCTCCTGCAGCCAGCCCACCGCGTCGCCGATCGCCACCAGCACGCCTCCAGCCCGGACCCAGGCGTCCAGCGCCTCACGGGTGCGGGCGCCGATCCCGTCCTCGTAGTCGCCGCTCGGCAACACCAGGACGTCGAAGTCCGACAGGTCGACCTGGCGGATCTGGGCGATGTCGATACGGTCGTGCGGCAGGCGCACCTCTTGATCCAGCAGGTGCCAGAGGAAGCCGAACGACGTGGGATCGACCCCCAGGCCGCTCAACAGGCCGACCCTGACCGGGCGCACCGCCGCCATGTCGTTGGAGCCGAGCGAGAGCCCGGTCACGCCATAGGACGAAGCGATCCCTTGGCCGGAGAGCCCGGCCCCGGTCATCAGTCCGGAGAGGGTCGTCGGGAGGTCGGCGGGGTTGCCGCCGCGCGGGATGAACAGGGTCCCCGCCGGGTATCGGGTGTCGCCGTTCGAGAAGTCGGCCAGAGCGACCCGGTAGCGGAGCCCCCGCCGCTGCAGGTCCGCGGCCAGACGATAGGAGCCGATCCCCTGGGGCGGGACGAGGTAGCCGAGGGAACCGTCGCCGCGGAGGCCGGCGGTCCGCTCGGCCGCGACCGGCCGCAGGTCGCGCGGCGTCGCCGAGGTGACCCAGGTCTCGAGATTGAAGGCGAGCGGCAGCGACCAGGCGGTGATGTCGTAGAACTCGGCGTCCAGGTTCTGCTCGAAGCGCTGGCGCTGGCGATCGAGGAAGCTTTCGGACATCGGCGACTCGTTTTCCAGCAGCACCTCGACCAGGTTGCCCAGCGGCTGGGCCGTCGAAACGGCGTAGGTGCCGGCGGCGAAGCGGCGCGGCGCTTCGGTCTCGCGAGGTCCACCGGCGAGGCTCCGCACCGGCATCTCGGCCCCCTGGGAAAGCTGCTGCACCCGTACGCCGTGGAAGGTGAGGAGGTCGGCGAGCGCCCGCGCCTCCTGCTGCTCGCCCGACCAGAGGTAGGTGCGGCCGGCGCCTGAAGGCGTGCGGTAGGCCACGAAGTCCTCCAGCAGCCGGCGGCTGTTGCGGGCGGCGGTCCGCACGGTGGTGAGCGACGTCGTGAGGTGGCGGGCGACGCGGTCGGCGAGGGTGAGCAGGGAACCGTCGGGGAGGGCCAGGGCGAGTCCGCCCCGGCCGCCGCCGGCCACCTCGTAGGTCATGCCCACCGCGCCCCGGAAGCTCGGATAGGAGTCGCCGTAACCCGGATAGAAGAGGTCGAAGTTCTCCCCTTTGAAGTAGACCCACCCCTGGCGGTCGAACGCCTCGGCGTTGCCGCGTCCGAAGACGTCGAGCCAGGAGACCACCCGGCGGTCGATGCGCGGGTGAATCGGCTCGGCCGCCGGCGGGAAGAAGTAGCTCGACTCGCTCCCCATCTCGTGGAAGTCGACGTAGACCTGCGGCTCCCAGGCGCGGTAGGCGTCGATACGCTGCCGCGTCTCCCGCTGGCTCGCCCAGGCCCAGTCGCGGTTGAGATCGATGACGTAGTGGTTCTGCCGGCCGCCGGGCCAGGGCTCCCAGTGTTCGGCCGAGGCCCGCCGCGTGTTCGGCGCGTCGCCGCGCCGCTGCTCGTAGCCATGGACGTACCGCTCGCGTCCGTCGGGGTTGGAGAGAGGGTCGACCAGGACGATCAGGTTGCGCAGCGTCTCGGCCATGTCGCCCTGGCCGGCGGCGAGCACGTAGACGGCTCCCATGGCGGCCTCGGCCGAGGAGGACTCGTTGCCGTGGACGCCGTAGGCGAGCCAGGCGACGGCCGGCAGCCCCATCAGACGCTGCCGCTCGTCGGACGTAAGGCCGGCCGGGTCGGCGAGGCGGAGGCGCTCCCGCCGGACCTCGTCGAGCCGCGCCAGGTTCTCGGGGGTGGAGATCGCCAGCAGCTTCAGCGGCCGGCCCTCGTAGGTGCGCCCGTACTCCCACATCTGGACCCGCGGCGAGGCGGCGTCGACCGCCTCCAGATAGGCGATGATGCGGTCCCAATGGGTGAACCGGCTGCCCAGGGGATAGCCCAGCACCGCGTCCGGCCGCGGCACCGCCGGGTCGAGCGGCGGCAGGTCCAGCGCCTGCCCCCCGGTGAGCGGGGCGAGCAGCGCGGAGGAGGTGGGCTGGGCCGTTTGGGCCGGCAGAAGCGCCGCCTGGAAGGCGAGCGCGACGATCAGGACCGACGTCTTACGCAGCATGGGGCCTCTCTTCATGTTTCCGCGGTCTTCCGGGGGCGGAGAGCTGCGGGCGGCCGGATGCCGGCCCGCCGCCAGCAGGGGGGTTCCCGCGCGGGATCGCATGATCAGGAGTGGACGACGCTCTCGGTCGAGATGTTGAGGCGCTTCATCATCTCGTGGAGGGTCGTGGGCTTGACATGGAGCAGCTCCGCCGCCCGCTTCTGCACACCGCCGCACGACTGGAGCGCGCGGATGATGAGCTGGCGCTCGTACTCGCTGACGGCGTCCTTGAAGGAGAGGCCGTTGGTGGGGAGCGTGGGGCTCGGCAGGAGCACCGAATCGGGTTGGCGCACCGAAGAGGGGAGGAGGTCGACCCCCAGGACTTCGCCGGTCGACAGCACGACCGCGCGCTCGACGACGTTCTCGAGCTCGCGGACGTTGCCCGGCCAGGGGTAGTCGAGCAGCAGCTCCATGGCCTGGGACGAGATCTCGCGGATCGCCTTCTCGTTCTCCCGCGCGTAATAGGCCAGGAAGTGCTGGACGAGCAGCGGGATGTCCTCGGTCCGCTTGCGCAGCGGCGGCAGGGTGACGGTGATCACGTTCAGCCGGTAGTAGAGGTCCTCGCGGAACACCCCCTCCTGCACGGCGGTCTCGAGGTCGGCGTTGGTGGCGGCGATGATCCGCACGTCCACCCGGATCGTCTCGATGCCGCCCACCCGCATGAACTCCCGCTCCTGGATGACGCGCAGCAGCTTGGACTGGGTCTCGATCGGGATGTTGCCGATCTCGTCGAAGAAGATCGAGCCGCCGTTGGCCGTCTCGAACAGGCCCTTCTTACTGGCGATCGCGCCGGTGAAGGCGCCGCGCAGGTGGCCGAACAGGTTGCTCTCCAGGAGGTCGGCCGGGAGGGATCCCGAGTTGACGGTGACGAACGGCCCTTCGGCGCGCCGCGAGTGGTGGTGGATGGCCTTGGCGACCAACTCCTTGCCGGTGCCGCTTTCGCCGAGGATCAGGATGTTGCTCTTGGCCGGCGCGGCGAGCTGGATCAACTCGTAGACCTGCTGCATCGGCTTGCTCTTGCCGATGATGTTGTCGAAGGCGAAGCGCTGGCGGAGCTGCTCTTTGAGCGACCGGTTCTCGGCGGCGAGGCGGCGCTGCTCGAGCCCCTTGCGGACCGTCAGCAGCACCTCTTCGTTCTTGAACGGCTTGGGGATGTAGTGGAACGCCCCTTCGCGCATCGCTTCGATGGCGCTCTCGATCGAGGAGAAGGCGGTGATGACCACCACCACCTGCTCGGGGTGGCGCCGCCGGATCTCCTTCAAGACCTGGAGGCCGTGCATGCCGGGGAGCATGAGGTCGAGCAGGATGAGGTCGACCTCCTCCCGGTCGAGCATCTCGATCCCCTCTTCGCCGGAGGTCGCCGACAGGGTCTTGTGGCCCTCTTTCCCAAGGAGGACGGTCAGGACGTCCTGGAGGACCTCCTCGTCGTCGATGACCAGGATGTTCATGCAGAGGCTTCGGAGAGGGCGCGCGGCTCGGAGTGCCGGGGCAGCTCCATGGTGAAGCAGGCGCCCTGGCCGGGCGCGCTCGACGCCCGCAGCTCACCGCCGTGCCGGCGCACGATCTCGCGGCTGATCGACAGGCCGAGTCCCGTACCGCCGCGGCTGAGCTTGGTCGAGTAGAACGGCTGGAAGATCTCCTGCAGCCGGTCCGGCGGGATTCCCGGCCCGTTGTCCCGGACCCGCACGCGGACGGCCGCCGCGTCGGCTTCCAGATCGATCGACAGCTTGCCTCCGGTCTCGCTCATGGCGTCCAGCGCGTTCAGGATCAGATTCGTCAGCACCTGCTGCAACTCGCCGTCGCAGCCCAGCACCAGGGCGCTTTGCGCGGGAGCCTCCCACTCGACCTCGATCCGCCGCTTCTGCAGCCGGTCGCCGACCAGGTCCAGGGACTCGGTGACGAGCGGCGCCATCTCGATGGGGCGGCGGTCCTTCTGCCGGTTGCGGGCGAACTCCAGCAGGTTGTTGACGATGCGGGCGGCGCGGAAGGTCTGGCGCTCGACCTTCTTGAGGATCGCGTAGTGCGGATCGCTCTCCGGCGTGTCGTCCAGCAGCATCTGGGCATAGCTGGAGATGCCGGTGATCGGCGTGTTGACCTCGTGCGCGACTCCCGCCGCCAGCATGCCGAGGGCAGCCAGGCGGTCCTTTTCGCGCATCGCGTTCTCCATCGCCACCCGCTCGGTGACGTCGTGGACCACGAGGATCTGGAGCCCTTCGCGATGCCTGCGCTCGCCGCGACCGGCGGGGTCGAAGTCCGCGAGGCTCATCTGGAGGAAGCGCTCGCGGCCGGCGGCGTCGGCGAGGCTGGCTTCGACAGGCGCTTCGCCGGAGAGCGGCAGCGGGTTGACGGGCAGCACGTCCTCGAGGCGGCGGCCGATCATCTCGCGGCGCTCCCGTCCGGCGAGCTCGGAGAAGGCGGCGTTGGCCGAGAGCAGGCGGTGCTCCTCGTCGACGACCGCGATGCCGGCGGGCGAGGACTCGAAAATCCCTTCGGTGTAACGCTGCAGCCGCTGCACCTCTTCCAGCTGGTTGTGGAGCTGGCCGAGGAGCTGGGCGTTCTCGATCGCGAGCGCCGCCTGGTCCAGCAGGTGGCGGATCAGCTCCAGGTCTTCGCTGTTGAGCGGCGTCTGGTCCTGCCGGTAGCCGGCGAGGGCGATGCCGACGCCCCGGCCGCGCACGGTCAGCGGGAAGGCGTAGCGGTAACCGGCGACGAAGAGCCTCTGGGACGTCGGCATGGGCTCCGCGGGGAGCGCCACCCCCGACAGCCGCAGGACGTCCTCTGTCCAGAAGTCCTCGCCCAGCGCGTCGCAGGCGAGACGCGCCGGCATGTCCGGCTCGGTGCGCACCGCCACCAGGTCGCGGCCCTGGGCCAGGTAGAGGTTGGCGCGCTCCAGCGTCACCCCGTCCTCGATGTCGGCGAGCAGGGCCGTGCAGAGCTCGCCGAGGTTGCGCTCGTGGAGCAGCTCGCGGCCGAGGCCCGACAGCGCGCGGCGTTTGCCGAAAGTGCCGCGGTAGTGGAGCCGCTCCAGGGCAAAGGAGAGGTGGCGCCGCGTCGGCACCAGCAGGCCGGCGATGACGAGGCCGGCGGCGAACGACAGGAAGTTGCGCGCCCCGGCCAGCTCCTGCGCCACGCCGCGGTTGATCGCCAGGTTCACCAGCGAGAAGCCGATGATGCCGAGCAGCAGCGTCAGGGTCGAGGAGATGGCGTCGCGGACGATGACCTCGATGTCCCACAGCTTGTAGCGCAGGATGGCCCAGGCGAAGGTCAGCGGCACGAAGGCGAGCGGCAGGACCGCGAGCGCGGTCATCAGCTCCGGCGGCCGGAACCCGAGCTCCAGCGGCATGACATAGAGCAGCAGGAAGGGGAGATAGCCGCCGCCGAGGCCGAACGTCACCCAGAGGACCTGGCGCTGCTGCTCCCCGCCGGGCTCGCGGAGCTTGCGATAGACCAGGACCGCGAAGGCGGTCAGCGCGAAGGCCACCAGATGGAGCAGCTCGAAACGGTCGACCGCGATGACCTTGGGGTCGCTCAGCTCGCCCAGGATCCAGCGCCCGTTCCACAGCGCCATGTCGGCCTGCAGCGCGAGCAGCACCGCGGCCGGGAGATAGAGGAACGGGATGATCCGGCGGCCCCGCGCGAACGGCGACGGGAACACCAGGAAGAGGTGGAGCGTCAGCGCCGGCAGCAGGATGCGGGCGAGCTGGTCTCCCAGATGGACCACCGTGTACACCGTCCCGAGCGGCGGGATGGGGGTGAGCAGGTAGAACGCCGCCGAGACCAGGCACCAGAGGTGGAACAGGAACCCCGGGCTGCCACCCTGGCGCACCAGGGTGTACAGGCCGATCATCAGGTAGACGCCGCCGATCAGCGCCAGGATCAGGTAGGGGAAGTCCGGATCGAGCGGCGGCCGCGCGTACCGCACCTCCTGCAACACCTCCTGCGACTGGTCGCCCCGCAGGACGGTGAGGACGCTCTCCGGCTCCGCCCGCAGCCGTTGCGCGAGCGCCACCACGTTGCTCGACTCACCGCCGTTGACCAGCAGCAGCTGATCGCCGGGGATAAGCCCGGTCCGCGGGTTCGAGACCGCCGTCACCTGGACCAGGCCGCTGCCGGGCGCCAGGGGGACGGCTTCAAAGCCGAGCGGCTGGAAGGACTGGACCTTGCGATGGACACTAAGCCCACACAGCGCCACAGTAAGCAGCGCCAGCAGGAGCGAGCCGATCAGGCGAAAAGTGCGGGTTCGTGCCATGGAGCACAGACTCAGTTCACCTGGGGTATAGCATCTTCTATGCCACACCAGCAAGATTTTGAACCGGCCGTAACCCCTTGGTTTTGTGTAGGTTTATGCCGGGACGTCCAGGGAACCGGACTCCGTCCAAATTTTTGAGTCCAAGCGCTTGGGGAGCCCCGGAGGGGGCGGCGGACGTTCCGCTGTAGTGAGAGGGTCAGAACTTGACGGCGATGCCGCCGAGGAACCGGCGGCGCAGCTCGTCGGAGCTGTTCGTGGAGAGCGTGGTGCCGCGGCTGACTTCCATGTTGAGCTGCACCGCCCAGTCGGCCGCGAGGTCGAGCAGGATGTTGAGGTCCTGGCTCAGCATGAGCCGCAGCCGCTCGAACTCCAGCCGCGCCGAATCCCGCTCCGGGGTGTTGACCGGGTCGAGGTTCTGCTCCAGGCGGTGGAAAGCGACGAACACGCCGGTCGCGGTGCTCTGAAACTGGGTGTCGAGCGAGGTGACCAGGTAGCGGACCTTGTTCTCGTACGACTGGCGGTCGGACGTGACGAAGGTGCCGCCGCCACCGGAGGCCAGCCGTGACTGCAGGGTGGCGAGCACCTGGGGCGAGAGCTTATGGCTCATCGTGAGCTGCAGCTCCGGCAGCTCGTCGCCGCGCACCAGGTAGAGGCTCTCGAGCCGGTCGGCGAACTGGTCGCTGAAATAGAGCCTCAGGGTCTCGCCGACCGTGCGGTGGAGGGCGCCGAACGAGATCTGGTTGTCTTCGTCCTCGCCGACCTTGCGGGAGACGCGGACCTCGTAGCAGGCGTCGCTGCCCTGCTCGCAGAGGTCGCCTTCCTCGTAGAGGGCGGGCATGAAGTTGTTGAGCGCCGGGACGTCCTGATAGACCCGGTGGCTGGCGGAGGCCTTGGCCTGCCAGTTCGCGCCGAGCTGGAGGACGACCCCACCCTGCGGCGTCAGCGACAGGCTGCCGTCGGAGAGCGTGCTGTAGAGGCCGTACTCGACGAGGACCGCCGGCTGCACGCGGGTGCCGCCGCGGCCGAACAGGTCGATGCTGGACTGCCCCGGCTCTTCGGCGGAGGCGCCGAGCCCGAACTGCCGCTCGCGGTAGCGGAGGCCGGTCTGCAGCGTGCCGTTGTCGCCGAGGGCGGTGGTGTACGCGCCTTCGACGCGCCAGGTGCGCGAGGCCTCCGGGATCTCGACCGGATCGATCCAGCCGTGCCGGTGGTAGTTGTTCTCGTTGGTGTACTGGGCCGCGAAGTCGGAGCGGCCGTTCTCGCCGACGTCCTGCGACCAGCTCACCTGGTAGTGCTGGAGGTCGATCGGCGTCTCGTCGCCCTCGACGGTGCGGGTGAGCAGCCGGTTGTTGAGCGAAGAGAGGCTGATGCGGCCCGAGTCCCCAGTTTCCAGGTCGAGCGACAGGATGCGCGCCTGTCCGCCCCCGCCGCCCAGGCCGCCGCCTTCGGGCGCGAAGGCCCCGGGGCTGAGCTGCCAGAAGCGTCCGGAGAAGTCTACCTGGACGCCGCCGAGCCGTCCCTCGATGCCCAACCGGCCGTCGGAGACCTGCCCCCCTCCGGTGGCGGGGGTCCCCTCGACGCCGGTCATCGCCTGCATCTCGGTGTGGAACAGGCCCTGCCCGCCCTTGGGCGTCCCGTAATTCGCCAGATGCAGCTCCCCTTCCTGGTACTCGATGTCGCGCAGCACGTCGGAGGGGATGCGGGCGCGGATGGCCCAGAAGTCATTCCCGGCGGCGTCCGGCTGTCCGGGACGGCGCTCGGCGAGCTCCAGCTCGAGGAACTGATAAGCCTGCGCGGTGGAGCGGGTCAGGAGTGCGACCGCCGGGAGGAACCCGGGCTTGTGGGCGATGATCTTGTAGAGGCCGGCGGGCAGCTCCCGGAAGAGGAAACGGCCCTGCGCGTCCGTCGACACCTTGTGCAGGCTGAGGTCGGCGAGCTGATAGGCGTAGACGCCGGCCGACTGCAGGGGCGAGGCCTGGCCTTTGACCCGGCCGGCGACGCCGTTCGGACGCTCCTCCGCTCCTACACTACCGGCCCCCCAAAGGGCCAGAGCAACAAGAAGCGGAAGACTTTTTTTCATGGTCCGCATCCACCTAATCCCAAGCAGGCCCACTTTACTCCCGGCGATTTGCCCTGTCAATGGACACAAATCAGTGCAGTCAGTGAGCAGATCCTGCGCAAGTTCATTCCACCGTATACGTGACGCCGTCGGACCGGCCGAGATCGTCGGTGACCACCAGCCGGTGCTCCCCGGGCCGGGGCTCCAGGAACCGGTTCTCTCCGGGGCCGGTCGTCGCCACGAGAACGCCGTCCTCATACCAGAACAACCGGGAGGTGCCCGGGCCTTCCCGGACGACCAGCGGGATCCTCTGGTGCTCGGCCGGGGTGTCGCGCCGCAGCCGGTACGGGGTCGCGGGGTCCGGGGAGACGATGCGCGGCGGCTCGCCTCCCGGGACCCCCTGGCATTCGGGGGAGAGGCGCGGCATCTCCTCGATGTTCTGGCCGGGGCTGCCCTGACCGCGCCACCAGGCGACCAGCTCCGGCGGGTGGAGGGTGAGCAGCCGGAAGGCGTGCGGCCGCCGGCCGACGCAGTCGCCGGCCAGCAGGCCGCCGTCCTCGGCGTCGACGAGCACGCGGCGGTGAGAGGTGCAGGCGGTCAGGCGCGAGCGCCCCGGCAGGTAGGGCACCTCGATCCGGTCGGGGCAGAAGGGGCCGGGCAGCTCGTGCGACAAGGCGCAGACCTCCAAGGTTTCCAGGCGGGGGGCGCGCCGCGTCCAGTCGACCGGCCGGGTTGACCCGGGCCGGCTTCCCCCGCGGCCGTCGAGCGCCCGGAAGAGGTCGAACAGCAGCGGCCCGGCGTGGTGGCTGCCGGAGATCCCCTGGCGCGGGCGGCCGTCGAAGTTGCCCACCCAGACGCCGATCGTGGTGTGGGCGGAGAAGCCGACCGCCCAGGCGTCGCGGTGGCCGTAGGAGGTGCCGGTCTTCCAGGCGACCGCCGGCACGCCGCGGCTCAGGTCCCAGGACTCGGGCAGGTCGGGACGCCGGACGTCGGTGAGGATCTCGGCCACGACCCGCGCCGCCTCGGGGGAGAAGAGGCGGTCGCCGGCTTCCGGAGCTTGGGGAGCTTCCGGCTCGATTAGCCGTACCCGGCGATGGACTCCCCCCTCGGCGAGGCTGGCGTAGAGGTTGACGAGGTCGAGCAGGGTGACCTCGCCGGCGCCGAGCACCAGCGGCAGGCCGTACTGGCCGGCCGGGCGGTCCAGGGTGGCGAGGCCGCCGCGCCGCAGCAGGCGGTGGAAGCTGTCGAGACCGACCTCGGAGAGGAGCCGCACGGCGCAGGCGTTGAGGGACTGGATCAGCGCCTCGCGCACCGTCACCCGGCCGCGGTAGCGGTCGTCGTAGTTCTCGGCGACGTAGCCTGAAAAGTCGGTGGGTATATCTAAGAGGTAGGAATCGGGCAGCACCCGGCCCTGGTCGAGGGCGAGGGCGTAGAGGAACGGCTTGAGCGTCGAGCCGGGGGAGCGCCGGGCCACGGCGCCGTTGACCTGCCCCTGGAAGCTCCCCTCCTGGAAGCCGGCCGAGCCGACCAGGGCGCGCACCGCCCGGGTCTCGTTGTCGATCACCACGACGGCGGCGTTGCCGATCCCCTGGTCGCGCAGCTCGCCGATCCGCCGCCGCACCTGCTCCTCGGCGATCCGCTGCGCCGCGCGGTCGAGGGTGGTGCGCAGCCGGCTCTCGCCGGGAGAGCGGCCGGCGACCTGCTCGGTGAAATGCGGGGCGGCCATGGGCGGGCGCTGCCGCTCCACCGGCACCGGCTGGCGCGAGGCCTCGGCGATCTCGCGTCGCGAAAAGGCGCCGCGCGCCGCGAGTTGGGCGAGCACCCGGTC